>NZ_JABWQS010000033.1:0-65325 GCF_014268545.1 Pseudomonas sp. SWRI81 | reverse complement strand
ATCTATCGTCACTGTGACTGACCGCCGTAGGAAATGTGGTTTGCACAGTGCATTGTAGGAGTGAGCCTGCTCGCGATTGCGGTATTCCAGTCGCCGACTGTCGTGACTGACACATCGCAATCGCGAGCAGGCTCACTCCTACATTATTTGCAGTTGGCTCAATTAACCTTGAAGCGCCCCATGATTGCGCTCACCCGGCTGTTTGCCTCGAGCAATTGCCGGGTATTGAGTTCGCTGGCCTGGCCGCTTTGCACCAGTTCATCGACCATGTGGCGGATCTGCACCATGCTGCGGTTGATTTCTTCGGTGACGGCGCTCTGCTGTTCGGCCGCGGTGGCGATCTGCGTGCTGAGGCTGTTGATGTGACTGACCGAACCGGCCATTTCGTCCAGCCCCGAGTTGACCCGTGCCGTGGCGTCGGCGGCGGACTGACAACTGGCCTGGGTGTTCTCCATGGCGCTGACCGAGGAACTCACGCCTTGGGTCAGGCGCGTCAACATTTCATTGATCTCCGAGGTGCTGGCCTGAGTGCGGGCGGCGAGGGCGCGTACTTCATCAGCGACCACCGCAAAGCCACGACCTTGCTCTCCGGCGCGGGCGGCTTCGATGGCAGCGTTGAGCGCCAACAGGTTGGTTTGCCCGGCAATCGCGCCGATCACCCCGAGAATCTCGGTGATGCGCTGGGCGTCCTGCTGCATGTTTTCGACTTTGTGCGTGGCGCTGGCCACTTCGTCGATCAGCGCAACCACACTGCTGGTCGCTTGCCCTACGACCACTCTGGAGCGATCGGCGTTCTCGTTGGCGCGCTGAGTGAACGCGGCGGTTTCGGCGGCGTTCTGCGCGACGCTTTCGGCGGTCGAACTCATTTCGGTAATCGCGGTGACGGTCTGGTCGGTTTCCTCGGCGTGGCGCAGCAGGATCTGGCTGGTGTGCGCCGAAGTGCGTTGCAGATTGTCCAGACTCGACGCCATGGCGCCGGTGGCCTGAGTCACTTCTCCGATCATGTTTTGCAGGTAGGCAATGAACGTGTTCACCGAATGGCCGATGGCCCCGAGTTCGTCTTCGGCGCGAATGGTGATGCGTCGGGTCAGATCGGCATCGCCACTGGACAGCAAATCGATGTTGGCTTTCAGGGCTTTCATGCGTTGCACCAACTGGCGGATCGCGTAGACCTGCAACAGCACCAGCAGGATCACCAGCGGAATCTGGATCAGGCTCAGGCTGCTGAGTACGTCATCGCGCTGGGCCGTGAGCATTTTTGTCGGCAGGGCAGTGGCGAGGAACCATGGCGTGCCCTCGATCGGGCGCATGAAGAAGGTGCTGGCTTCACCGTTGTTGTCGAACTCGATGCGTTGCGCCTGATCGCGGTTCAACAGCCCGGCTTTGACCTGGCTGGCGAAGGTCGAAGACGCGGCCAGTTCGCTGATGTTCTTCAGCACGATCGGGCCGCTGATGCGCGAGCTGTTGCTGATGATCTTGCCGTCCGCTTCGACAATCAGCATCTGGGCGTTGAGGTCTTTTTCCTTGCGCGCCACCAGATCGTTGAAAAAACCAAGGGTGACGTCGATGGTCGACACGCCCCAGGCATTGCCGTTCTTGTAAATCGCCATGGCGCAATTGGTGCGCGGCTCGGCACTGGCGTCGTCCTTATAGGCCGCCGCCCAGGCGCATTGGCCGCGCGGCGTGGCCATGCCGCCCTTGTGCCAGGTCTGGTCGTAGTAGTTCGGCGCGGCGTCGCTGTTCCAGAAGGTATTGACCTTGAGGTTGCCGGACGCGTCACGGTGCCAGAACGTGCTGAATTTGTTGCGCCCGGCCTCACGCTGCCCCGGCAGAGGCCAGATCCCGCCGCCGAATACCTTCAGCTCGCCGTATTGATCGACCAGCCCCGGAAGCACCGTGTCGATCGCCGCGCTGTCGAGCAGCGGGATGGTCTGGGTGATGCTGCGCTGCTGCGCCTGCACTTTGTTCAGTTCGCCCTGAATCTGCTCGGCGACCTCGGCAATCCGGTTGAGTACCACTTGCTCTTCGGTTTCGCGCAGCTTGGGCGCGACCAGGTGGCTGATGCCGACCACCGTCAGCACCGACAACAAAAGGATGAACAGAACCAGAAACAGCGTGTAGCGGGCCTGAATGGTGCGGAATACGGGCATGGAAACCGGTCCTTGAGCAGCGCTTCTAGTGAGGTGGCGAGGGGCGAACAGTGCGGGTATCACCAGCGTATCGTCGTTGTTGCGCGAACCTTGAGGTACGCACGTGCTGAAAAAATCCCGGCACCGATGAGGAAGCCGTATCAAAACCGATACACCCAAGCGGATCAGTCCATCTGCCAGCCGGTAAAAGTCAGTTGTGTTGCGGGGTGATGACAGCTCTGCTACAGGGTTTGCGGGGCGTTGCGTGTTTGTATCGGGAATGTACGAGAATTGTAAAAAAGTGCAAAAACAGGTTGGTGCCATCAGTCTGCCGACCGATACTCGCGCCCATTCATCCGCTTCGACGCGGATATTTTTACGTCATTCACAGGGAGTCTTCTCATGACGATCGGTATTGTCGGCGGCTGGGAAAGCAAAGCAGGGGTTATGGTGCGCAACACCGGCGCCAAGAAAGAAGTGGCCCAGAGCGTCAAGGTGCAGCAGATGCTGACCATGGTCGGCAACGACCCCAACGCATTGAACACCGCCGAAATGGACAAGCAGGGTTTGCGCAAGCAGATCAAGGGCTTCGATCCTGCCAATGTGTCGGTCAAGCAACTGGGCAATTTGAGTGCGTTCCTGCGTGGGCGTGGACTGATCTCGGAAATCACCTCCTTCACCCTGATGAATGCCGGCGACAAGTTCGACCGTTTCGGCGTGACCAAGGATGTCGATGCGAAATTCAACGCACTGGAATATTTCGCGACCCAACTCGATGCCATCCAGACCAATGGCCTCAATGGCAACGCCTACGGCAAGAATCTGATTCCCGAGTTCAAGAAAGCCATTTATGTGCTGCAGAACCTGAAAACCTATGGGGAAGGCAACGCCGCGAAGCCGGCCGACGAAGGTGTCAGAGCCAAGGCCTGAACCGCACCGTCGCCCGTTCAGCGCGTGAACGGGCGATGGTGACTCACGAATGCGCAGCCGCCTCGTCGGCGGGCTGTTGGGCCTGATCATGCAAACGCTGGATATGCGGGCAATGCAACTGCAACGTGCGCGCGCAATAGCCCCGGTGAAACAGCGCCAGCCAGCCATCACAGCGATCGTTCGGGGCAATCCCGGTGAAGCTGAAGCCTATTTTCGACAGATTTTCCACGGCACTGGCAAACCCCGTCGCCAGCCTGAGCCTGATGGAAATCATCCAGTGCCGCGGCAGCCTTCGCAGTTGCTTGAGTAACCTGCTGTCGAGCTTTTCCAGGGTCACGTCATAGCGCATGAAACGTTGCTCGACATGAATCGGCGCACCCACCCAGGGGACTTCTTTCTCCTGCGTTCCGTATACCTCACTCAAGTGTTCCATGAACTCGCGACAGCGTTCCGGCCACAGCAGTGCCGGAAGTGGCCTGCGGTAACCGTCGATAGGCATGAAACCGATAACGATGGACTCAGCCAAAGGCTCGCCAAACGGCGAGGGCACATAGTCGAGCAGCAACCCGGTGCTGCAAAAACCCAGCCGCTCAGCCATGCGTTGCGTGTAGTCATGCTGCGTCACTTGCTTGATGGTCACGCCCCGGCAGCGCAACGCTTGCGCATGTATCAACAGTCGTGTGCCCAACTGGGTGGCAATGTTCTGCCCGCGTGTCGAAGGATGGACCACGCTCAAGGCCAGTTCCGCCGTTTGCGATTCGACACTCCGGCAGAGCGTGGCGTGACCGAGAATCTTTTTACCGATTTGCGCCACCAGCGAATGCCAGGTCCCGTCACCATGGTTCTGGTTGATCATCAACGGCAAGTACACGTGGGGCTGTACGTAGTGTTCGCCATAAATTTCCCGGAACAGGCGGCTGACGGCTCCCGCGTCGGCACTGCGATAGCTGCGTAGCGTCAGGTTGTCCATGGACGTTGCTCCTGACCAGAGGCTGGGTATACGCGCAGGTCGACGACGCGCTGGCGCTTGCCGGAGCGTGGATGACGCGCGAGTTCTGCGCTTGGGCAAGCGATGACCTGCAATTGCAGCAGCCGCTCGGCACACAGTTGTGCCGCCTGCGGGTTCTGCGCGTGCCAGGCTTCCAGCAAGGCTGCATTGGCTTGCACGGTCGTTGGTGCCTGGGGGTCGGACGCCCACTTCAGGCTGACGACATCGACATTCGCCGATTGGCTGATGACCAGTTGCCAGTCGTCACTGCCGGTGTGGCGCTGCACAATCCTGGCGATGTCCTCGATCACCAGGGTCAGGCTGCTGACCCGTACGCGCTGACTGCTCGCGCTGCGACCCATCAAGGCAAACTTGCGCATCGGCGCGGTGGCCGGTTCTCGCCAGCAAGCCAGGTCGCCGACCGGGTAGCGGATCAACGGCATCAAGCGACGGGTGAGGTTGGTCAGCACCAGCCGCCCGCTGCGGTCGCAGGCTTCGATGACTTCGCCGGTGTGCTCATCGATGATTTCCAGCACGCTGTGGCCGGGTAGCATGCGGTGTTCGCCCAAGGCGCAATCCGCGGACGAGGCGCCGATGAAGCCGGCGTCGACACTGGCGTAGCCGATGGAGGCGATTCGTGCATTGGGAAACACACTGCGCAGCACCTGCAGTTGCCCGGCGAACAGGCTTTCCCCGCCGTAGAGCAGGGCGTCAACCTCTGGCAGGGTCAGGCCTTGACGCTGCAACACGTCGGCGAACGCGAGCAACTGCGCGGGCACGCCGGCCAGCACATTGATAGCGTGTTGCCGGATGGCTTCAACCAGCACCGCAGGCTCGACCGCGCCGGTAAAAGGATATTCAGTGACACCTGCGGTTTCGTATGCCAGTGCATCGTGGATAAAGATGAAACTGGCATAGAGATCGCCGACAAAAAACAGGTTGGCGACCCGATCGCCTGGCTTGAGTTGGCTGGCAAGCTGGCCGCCGAAGTCGCGCACCAGTGTCTGCCACTCATCGCGGGTAAATACCGAAAGCTTACCGGCGCTGGCGGTTCCACCGGTCTTGAACACCAGTGCGCGTTCTACGGTTGATGTCAGTACCGGCCAATCGGCGAAGTTCTCGCTATGTGCCCAATATTGTTCCGGGTCAACCAAAGGAAGTTCGTCGAGCGTGGCGACTGGCGGTGCAACAGGTTGCCAATGGCGGGCGTAATACGGTGAATGTTCGCGAGCAAAGGCGAGCAACTTATTAAGTTCAAGTGAAGTATCCATAAGATCTTTCTCACATTATTCAGGCTGTGTGCGGTGGAGGCGTTTAACGGCGCGCGTCAATCACTGGCGGTACCTTTCCACTGTGTCTGTTCTTGCAGAATTGCTGCGGTGCGCAGACCTCGATTTGCACCGTAAGCAGCCCGGTGCGAATCAGGTTGCTCAGCGTGGTGTAGTGCTCCAGGCGGCCCTGAAGGTCTGCCGGATCGTCGGGACTGCGTATCAACAAGCGCTCCAGGCCCTCGGGCGCATGGTCGAGGTACAGCTGGAACGGCGCCTGCAGGTGCCGCGCGAGTGCGTCCACACAAATGAAATCGCTGCCGATGCGCAGTAGCCGGCCGTGGCGCTGCAGCAGTTCAAAGCGTGGCGAGCTCAGCCCGCAGGCGCATTCGCCGGGGAGCCAGCGCCCCGTGTCGCCGACTTCATAACGCTGCACCTGCTGGGCCTCACGTGCTTTGGAGGTGAACAGTAAACGGCCGATTTCCTCGCCAACCACGGGCCGGTCAGCGTCCATCGCAACGATTTCCAAATGTTGAATCGCCTCCATCAGATGAAACACGCCGTCGCCGGTCGCGGCGCAGGCATGCCCGAAAGGCCCGGCATCGACACTGCCGTAAAGCGCCGAACGGATGCTGGCGACGCCGCAGTCCTGCAAGAGCGCGCGGCACTGATCGCTGAGGTGCTCGCCGCCGAGAAAGACCTTTTCAATGGCACCGTATTCGCGCAGACGCTGCTGTTCGTTGAGGAACAAGCGATGCAGGGTGCTGGGCATGCCGATCAGCACCGTGACGCGCTGCTCGATGATCAGTTGCGCAATGTCGCTGTAGTCATCGTCGCCGGGCGCGCCCATTGGCAGGTGAGTGGCACCCAGCAGTTCCAGCACTTTGGCGAAACTGAAGAAGCCGCCGTACAGGTTGCCGCCGAAGAACAGATTCATCACTTTGTCGCGTTGTGGGTCGAGGCCTGCCGCGAACAAGCCGTCGGCCGCCGCGCGCATCTGCCGCTGAAAATCACGGTAGCTGAAGCCCGCCAGTGCCGGCGTGCCGCTGCTACCGCCCGAGCGGAAAAACAGCTGCGCCGCCGCTTCCGTCGGCCGCGCGATAAACGCGGCTTTGTCGGTGATGGGCAGGCCAGCCAACCTCGGCGCGTCGGGCCGCGGATCGAGGCTCGTGTGCGTGGGCAACTGCGTCGGCGAGACACTGACCGACACCCGCCGGCTCAAGCGCTGCAAGGCGTAGACGCCGTCGTGGGGTTCGCCATCGTAGCCATCGTGGATCGTGCCGGTCGGCGTGATTCGGCTGACGCCCGCCGCAATCAGCCTGCGCGACAGTTCGGCGATCTGCGTTTCGGCGCACACCAGCGCGCAGCTCTGCAAAACGTTGCGCCACGGCAACAGGTTTTCGCTCAGTTGCGCACGTGGCAACGGTTTGAGCAGCAGCGTACGAAACAGCGGTGACGGTGCGAGCGGCGCTTCATGGCTCCAGATCACCCGCCAGCCCGGCGCGCTCCAGACCTGCGTGGTCACCCCGGTAAAGCTCTGGCGCAAGCCGGCCATCAGGGTCTGCGTGGTGATCTCGCAGGCTTCCTGAACCGTCGGCACCAGCGCCGGCCATTGTCCGGCGCGGCGCTCGAATGCCTGCGCCAGCGCCGCACCGATGGCTTGCAGCACCGCCGGTTCTGCGCTGTCGACCAACAGCCATTGCGGGCTGGAACAGGCCTGCTGATCCAGGCGACACACCTCATCGACCAGCGCATCCAGCGCTTGTGGCGAGGCTGCGTCCGGGGTCAGGTAGGCAAAACTGATGCGGTGTCCCCAGTCGATCCAGCGGCAACCGGGCGGCAATTGCTGGCGGATGGCTTGCAACGCTGCTTCGCCGCCCCACGCCGACACACCGTTGGCGATTTTGCATACTTGGCCGATCTGCGCGGTGGCCACCGGTAGCACGGCAATGTAATGACGCAACTGGCCGCTGGCATCGCACTGCACCAGCGCGTGCAGCAGGCGCGCGGTCAGACCCTGGTCGCTGCGGCTGGGTCGTAGCCAATTGACGTTGCCGGCCAGCAGGCTCTCGATGATCGCGCAGCACGCCAGTAACGGCGCGTTCGCCGGTGTCACGTGAACCACCAGGCCCAAAGGGCTCCAGCGTTCGAACCGCGCTTGCCGATAATCGATGCGGCGCAGGCAAGCCGGCTGTTCGCCCAGCTCGCGTTCAAGCTTGGTTTGCAAGGTGTGAGGCTGGCAGAAGGCAGTCAGTGCCTCACGCTGGTCGTCATCCAGTGGCAAGCCCAGCGTGTGCAGTCGCTCGGCAAAGATTGCCGCGGCGGTCAGCACGGTGGCGCTGTCCAGCGCTGTGCTCAGGTGCTGCGGCAGTGCTTGTTGCAGCGTCTGGAGTGTGGCGTGCAGGTCCAGATCCGCGTGCAATTGTCCATTGATCAAATACATGTCACTGCCTCCCCAGAAAGTCGGCCGCCGCCATGGCGCAGCTTCTGCCCGCCGAGGTGCCGGCGCGGCCGTGCAACTCGAACCAGTCAGTCGTCAGGCCGCAAGCGCAGTCTTTGCCGGCCTGCAGCGTTGCCAGATCGCTCATCACCACTGCGTGCGCGGGGCTTGAGGAAATGTAGGGCGAAACGAACCCGAGCAAACCCTGCTGGCCGTACGGCTGGACAGAAAAGTCATCGGGATTGCGCACGTAGGCCTTGGCGTAAACCGGCACATGGAAACGATGGTGGGCGCATTCGATATAGGGCACCGCGTGCTCGACCGCACCGTAACCGTCTCGGCAGCGCGCCGTTTCGATACCCAATTGTTCGGCGACGCGTGCGTACAGCTGTTGTCGGGGAATTTCTTCGCTGGCGCGGGTTTTCCAGCCGCCGCCGAAAAACACCAGTGACGCGGCCGGCAGTCTCAGATCAGGCACACCGGTGGCGCGCATGTGCTCCAGAGTCTGCCAAAGAAACGCCGGAAAGCCGAAGATCCTTACCGGCAAGCCTTCCTCGGCGAATGCTTGCAGGGCCGCGATGACCCCGTAGACATCGAACTGATGGCTGTCGCCGGTGCAACGCAGGGCGTAGACGACGCGGTTGGCCGGGGCAAAGCGGCAGAGAAATTGATCGGTGTAGGACGTGCCGAGAGTGATCGCGCCGCGCGGCTCGTAGCTCAGTAGCAGGTAGTTGCAAGGCGTGTCGGGCGTCAGCCAGCCATAGTGGTCAAAGATTCGCTCGACCATGAACTGCGCGCCCGCCAGGCTGCGCGGGTCATAGCGCATGCGGCTCTTCTGGCCGCTGGTGCCGGACGACGTCAGCTCCAGGGCGTCTTCCCCGGTCGGGCTGAGCAACAGCTGTTGTTTGAAAAAATTGGCCAGGATCGGAGGCAGGTGTGACCAGTCATCAACACGGTCCAGGTCCTGAACGTCAAAACCGTTAGCGTTCAGCCAATGTTCGTAGCCAGGGGTGTGCCGGCAATGAAACCGGCTGATCTCGGCCATGGCCTGGTCGAACAGGCCCGTCGGTACGGAATTCAGGCAATAGGGGTGTGGCAACGCGCAGAGCGCATCGCTGGCAGGGAAGGCGTGCATTTGAATATTCCTTTATTGGTCAGACGCGGAGTCAGCGGGTGTGCCTGGCAGTAATCCGTACAACAAAGGCAGGCACATCAGGCCGCTGGCCGCAGCGCAGAGGGCGAAAAGTCCGAGGTGTGCGCCACCCCCGATGACGGCGATCAGCGAGCCGCCAAGACCCATCACGGCAATCGAGATCATCCCGGTCAACGCCGAGACCAGGCCTTTGCTGTCATCGCTGGAAAACAGCGCCAGTCGATACACGGCGGCATTGCTCATGCCCAGACCGACCGCATACAGCGCCAGACTGGCAACCACCGACACCGTGCTGGCGCCGAGCAGCGTGCAGCCGGCCAGTGCCAGCAGTCCGAGGCAAAATGGCCAGAGCGCCAGTTGAATCAACTGTGGCAGGGAGTGGGTGGGCAGCAGTCGGTCGAGGATCAGATTGCCGACGATCACCGCAGAAAACACCGGCAATTGCCACAGCCCATATTCCACAGGCGAGAGGCCCTGCAATCGAATGAGCAACAGCGGCGCCAGGCCGATCCAGGCAATCAGCGGCAGGCTCATCAGCCCCAGAGAGAGACTGGCGCAAAGAAACCGGCGGTTGCCCAGCAGTGCACGATAGCGCCTTGCGGTGAGGCGCCAGGAGAGGGCAGTCGGCATAGACCGCTGCCCATCGCGGCGAATGACGCCGACAGTCTCGGGCATATACAGGTAAAGCCCCAGCCAGACGAGCGCCGTCATCAGGCCCAGCCCCAGAAACAGCTCGCGCCAGCTCAGCCATTGCAGCAGCACGACGCCGAGCAGTGGCCCGAGCAACGGCGACAGCAAGGCAACGTTGCCAAGCAGGGCCATCAGGCGAACCGCATCGGCTTCGCAGAACACCTCTTGCAGCGCCGGATAGCTGACCGTCACGACAAAGCCCAGGCCCATGCCTTGCAGCAGGCGCAGCAGGTTGAACAGTTCAATGCTGTTGACGAAAAATGCCGCCGCACAGGCTGCACCAAACAACGCGCACCCGACCAGCAGCAGCGGTCGTCGCCCCCAGCGATCCGACAATGGCCCCAACAACCATTGCAGGCAGACGCCCCCCAACAGGTAAAGATTGAATGCGTGGGGAACATGACGCGCATCGGCGTGCAGTTCGGCAGTGACACTAAGCATTGCCGGCATCAGCAAATCGCTGGCCATGTAAGTCAATAGTTCAAACGCAGTAAGGGCCAGACAAAAAACAGCTATTTGCCGGGGGCCGATGTTTATAAGAGTTCTGTGCATTACACGTCCTTGTCAGTTAACCGCAAGTGGCGAGAGCCTAGAGCCAGACGTGTGCGACACCTAGTTGTTTGCTGCGACATTAGATTTCAAATGCTTGCAGTTTGTTTAAGCGAAGGCCTGATTAAACAAACTTGGCGAGTGTATTCCGCAGGCAAAAAAATACCCGCGACAGCGCGGGCATTGGGTGGGTATATCGATTGGGGGTATTGCGCAAATCCGTATGTGAGTGCCGTCATGAAGCCAAAACGCCTCATCGGCTGTAACATGAGGTCCCGTTTGCAGCGCCGCACCCGCAGAGTGCTATGCGCCCGGCACGCAAGCGGATACGAACCGGATTCAGCCCATGTTCCAGGAAACCGCAATGACCCAGAAGCAACGCTTGATTTATTCGATTCTGATCGCCGTGTCCGTACTGGCGATCATGCTCGGCCTGTCCTGGCTGCAGAACGCCGGGATGATCAGTGAGAAGACCTTTCAGTACATCGCCATCGGCGTGGCGGTGGTCGTGGTGGTGATCAACGGGGTAATGCGCCGCAAGGTCAAGCCCTGACCGCGATTACCGCGCGTCTCACTCGTTATTGAGTACGGCCGCAGCCTGTGGATGCAGGCTGTAGCTTTTGTCGGCATTGAAGACGATGACGCCTTCGGCGCACAGGCGTTTGAGCACTTCGCGCACGCTGAGAAAGGACAGCGGAACGTCCAGATCGAGCAACTGGCTGTGCACGCCGCGTACGCCCAGGCGGCGGTTGCTGTGGGCGGCGACCAGCAGTGCGTCGATGACTTTCAGGCGGATCAGGCTGGTGCGCAGGCCGAAGCTCTTGAGCAACAGGCGGATGCGGTCGTTGGCGTGACGTTCGCCGCGCTGTCCGAAATCGCTCGCGTGTGGGCTCATGGAGACTCCTTGTGGCGCCTGGCTACCGTCCGTTGGTAGTTGCGAGTTGTACATGCGGTGACTCCTTTTCAGCGTCTGATCGGGAAGGGTTTTTTGCGCTCTGTAGAACTAGACGTATCAGCGGCACAAATCATGAAAGAAAAGATGTAGAAATTGTGTGTAAGGGGGGTGGTTTTTTTGTGGGGGACCTTGGCGGCCTTTGGGCCGGCCATGCTGTTGGGGGGTGGGGGGATATCCGGTTTTTTTGGGGCTGCGGCTGGCGGTTCCGCCCTTACGGCGGGTGACTTTGGGGGCCCAAAGTAACCAAAGGCCTTTTGCCCTGACGTGCGGCCCCTCGCCTAGGCTCGGGGTGCCTTCGCTGCGGGATCGATCCGGGCGCAGCGTTTCCGGTTTGCTTCGCTGCACCTCCTTCCGCTGTGTACGACTTCGTCGTACGGTCGCTGCGCTCCCACGCCCGGATCAATCCCTCCGCTCAGCCTTCCGACGGGCGCCGTGCATCAAGATCAAGAGCGTTACTCGAGCTAACGCTCATTGTGTTGAGTGGTGAGAAGCAAAAGCGGTACTTGAGCTAACGCTCATCGTGTTGAGTGGTGAGAAGCAAAAGCTTTACTTGAGCTAACGCTCATCGTGATGAGTGGTTAGAAGCCAATGCGGTTTGCTTTGCTTTTGTTTTTGCTTTTCTGTGGGAGCTGGCTTGCCAGCGAAGGCGGCCTTCCAGCCGACCCATATCCATCAGACTCCACGCGATTCAATTGTAGGAGTGAGCCTGCTCGCGATGACGGCCAACCAGCCGCCTCATCTCCATCAGATTCACCCAATCCCAACTATGGGAGCTGGCTTGCCAGCGAAGGCGGCCTGCCAGCCGACCCATATCCTCCTGACCCACCACAATCCCACTGTAGGAATGAGCCTGCTCGCGATGACGGCCAACCAGCCGCCTCATCTCCATCAGATTCACCCAATCCCAACTGTGGGAGCTGGCCTGCCAGCCGACCCATATCCTCCTGACCCACCACAATCCCACTGTAGGAGTGAGCCTGCTCGCGATGACGGCCAACCAGCCACCTCATGTCCATCAGATTCACCCAATCCCAACTGTGGGAGCTGGCTCGCCAGCGAAGGCGGCCTGCCAGCCGACCCATATCCTCCTGACCCACCACAATCCCACTGTGGGAGCGAGCCTGCTCGCGAAGGCGTCCTGACAGCCACCTATGCTGCTACTGACTGAACTCGAACCCATTGACCGAACCTGCTCTGTTTCCCGAATGACAGGAATCCATTAAATTTTTCCTTCCAGCTTCGTTTCTTCGACAGGCTCATTGCGCGTGGACGCAGGGGTGTTTCCAGAGCGGATCCGCCGTACGCCTTGTTTGTGGCGTCTGGTTCGTTCGTTGGCATGTCGATCAGGAGCAAGCGTGACGATTTCCAGACAATTAACCGGGCTGACCTTTGCCGGCGTGTTTTTCGGCCTGAGTTGTTCAGCTCATGCATTGAGCCTGGCCAATGAGGTCAGTGCCGATATTCGCCGTACCGCTTTTGGTGTGCCGCATATTCGTGCCCATGATGAGCGCGGGCTTGGGTTCGGTATTGGCTATGCCTATGCGCAGGACAACCTGTGCCTGCTGGCGAACGAGATCGTGACGGTCAATGGCCAGCGTTCACGTTACTTCGGTCCGGATCAGTTCACCGTCGAAGAGCGTGAAAATCGAGTCAGCGATGTGTTCTTCAGCTGGCTCAATACCCCCGAGGCGGTCGACACCTTCTGGCAGGCACAACCGGCTCAGGTTCGGGATCTGGTCGAAGGCTACGCTGCCGGTTACAACCGTTATCTGGACGAGCGCCGTCAGCAGGGTTTGCCACAACAGTGTCAGGGCGAGTGGGTGCGCAAGATTGCACCGCAGGATCTGGTCAAGCTGACCCGTCGTTTGCTGGTCGAGGGCGGTGTCGGACAGTTTGCCGAAGCCTTGGTCGGCGCTACGCCGCCGCAAGCGACAGCGGTGGTCGAACACGATAGGCAGGCTTATCAATTGGCCGATGCGCGCCAGCAACGCTTTGCCCTGGATCGCGGCAGTAATGCGGTGGCTGTAGGCAGTGAGCGTTCGTTCAACGGGCGCGGGATGTTGTTGGCCAATCCGCATTTTCCGTGGGTCGGCGGGATGCGGTTTTATCAGATGCACCTGACCATCCCGGGCAAGCTCGACGTCATGGGCGCTGCCTTGCCCGGTCTGCCGGTGATCAATATTGGCTTTAACCAGCACCTGGCCTGGACGCACACGGTCGATTCATCGAAACACTTCACCTTGTATCGCTTGCAACTCGATCCGAAAGACCCGACGCGCTACCTGCTCGACGGCAAGTCGCTGCCGATGAACAAGCAGACCGTGACCGTGCAGGTCAAGCAGGCTGACGGGCAGGTGGCGGCGGTCTCGCGTGACGTCTTCAGCTCGCAGTTCGGGCCGATTGTGCAGTGGCCGGGCAAGCTCGATTGGGACAAGCAATACGCCTATAGCCTGCGCGATGCCAACCTGGAGAATGACCGGGTGTTGAATCAGTGGTACGCGATGAATCAGGCGTCAACGCTCCAGCAGTTGCAGGATTCGGTGCACAAGATCCAAG
The DNA here is from genome assembly GCF_014268545.1 of Pseudomonas sp. SWRI81. Lineage (NCBI taxonomy): Bacteria > Pseudomonadati > Pseudomonadota > Gammaproteobacteria > Pseudomonadales > Pseudomonadaceae > Pseudomonas > Pseudomonas sp. SWRI81. The sequence goes on along the minus strand of NZ_JABWQS010000033.1, from coordinate 51,667 downwards.
GCATACCGTGGGTCAATACGCTGGCCGTCGATGACCAGGGGCAGACGCTGTACATGAACCTGTCGGTGGTGCCCAACGTCAGTGCTGACAAACTCGCGCAGTGCAGCGATCCGCGGATTGGCACGCAACTGATTGTGCTCGATGGCTCCAACAGCGCCTGCGCCTGGGATGTCGACCCGCACGCCGCGCAGAAGGGCATTTATGCCGCCAGCCAGTTGCCGCAATTGCAGCGCAAAGACTTCGTCCAGCATTCCAATGACTCCGCATGGCTGGCCAACCCGGCGCAACCGCTGAGCGGTTTTTCACCGCTGATCAGTCAGGACGGTCAACCGCTGGGCTGGCGTTCGCGTTTTGCGCTGGATCGTCTAGCCACGTTGAGCAAGAAAGGTCCGCTGGCAGTGAAGGATTTGCAGCACATGGTGATGGATGATCAGGTGTATCTGGCCACCCAGGTGATGCCGGATCTGCTGAAGTTCTGTGCCGCGAGCTTCGGTGCCAATGCGCAGGCGCTGAAACCGCTTTGCGCCAGTCTCAAGGCCTGGGACGGTCGGGCCAATCTGGATTCGGGGGTGGGGCTGGTGCATTTCCACAACATCATGCAGGCGCTGCAGGATTTGCCGGATGTCTGGCGTGTCGCGTTCGATCCCAACGATGCCCGGCACACGCCGCGCGGTCTGGCGATCGAGCAGCCAGTGGTGGCCGAGGCGTTGCGTGAGGCGATGCTGGCGTCGGTCGAATCGACTGCGAAAATGGGCCTCAAGCCGCAGAGCCGTTGGGGCGACATCCAGGTCGCCAGCAGTGGCGGGCAACAGACGCCTATTCACGGCGGCCCGGGCACATTGGGGATTTACAACGCGATCCAGAGCGTGCCTCGTGAGGACGGCAAGCTCGAAGTGGTCAGCGGTACTAGTTATCTGCAAGTCGTGACGTTCGATGAAAACGGTCCGCACGCCCAGGGGTTGCTGGCGTTTTCGCTGTCGAGCGATCCGGCGTCGAAGTATTCGCGGGATCAGACCGAGGCGTTTTCGAAGAAGCAGTGGAGTGTGCTGCCGTTTACCGAGCAGCAGATTCAGGCTGATCCGCATTATCAGGTGCAGACTGTACGCGAGACGCCGGGCAACGCGGGGAAAGTCGCCGCTCAGTAATTCCCGGCGTGTCATGGTGTCGACGCTGAAGGCCGCATCCTGAAAGGGTTGCGGCCTTCAGCTTTTTGGCGGTTGTTGCGGCATCGAGTTGATCACCGGGTTGCCTTCCTTGTTGCGCGTCAGGTAGACCGGCAGCACTTTGGGCAGACTGTTGGCGAGGTTGTTCAGCTCTTTGATGTTGTAGATGCCGCCCACGCGAAGCGAACCGGTGCGGCTGTCGGCCAGCATCAAGGGGTGGGTCAGGTAGCGGTTGATCAGGGGCAGGGCGTCGTTCAGCGCCAGATTGTCCAGCACCAGTTTACCGCTGCGCCAGGCCAGCGCTGCATCGTCGGGGTAGGTCTGGCTGATCTGCGGAATGTAGTCGCCGTGTTTGTAGCGCGCCTGCATCATTGGCCCCAGACGCAGGCCGTCACCCGGCAGGGCGCGATCGCTGGACACCAGCACCGAGCCTTCGACCAGGTTGACCCGCACTTGATCCTCATACATCCACACATTGAAACGCGTGCCGGTCACCCGAACCTTGCCTTCCCCTGCGCGCACGACAAAGGGATGGGCGAGGTCATGACTGACAGTAAAGAATGCCTCGCCTTTTTTCAGCGTGACACGGCGCTCATCCTTGTAGTTGCTGAAGGTCAGGTCGGTGTTGAGGTTCAGTTCCAGCTCGCTGCCGTCACTGAGGGTGACTCGACGCACCTCGTCGGTGGCGGAGAAATGCTCATGGCTGTTGGGCAACCAGCCAAGATTCCAGCCGGCATAGGCCGCCAGGGGCAGTGCGAGTGCGCACGCTGCGGCGACCGCAACGTACTGGCGCCATGCGTGCGAAGACTGCTGCCGTGCTGTGGCAAGCGCGGGCGCCGGGCGAGGCAAGTGCTCGGCGACCTCCCAGACTTCGAGCATGGCTTCGTACTCGAACGCATGTAGCGGATGAGCCGCGTGCCACTGCTCGAATGCATCACGCTCCTCATCCGTGCAATCGGCGGCGTGCAGACGCATGCACCAGTGCGCGGCGGCATCGGTGATCGCATCGTATTCGGCTTCCGAGAGGGTGTCTTGGGTCATTGAGTCATCCTGATTTTGCTCATTCTACCCTTTGCGGGAAGTGGCCGAGAACAGCAGTCATGGCAATTGCCCATCAAAAGTGGAACTTATTTTCCGCAGCGCTACCCAAAAAAACAGGATGCACTGCCTACTATCCATAAATGGAGTGAAAAAATGATCAAAACGACTTTTGCTGCTCTGATCGCCACTGCCGGTCTGCTCGGCGCCGGCACCGCCCTGGCCGACAAGCCTGGTGCAGGCTGGATCACCATCGAAAAAGCCATCGAAGTTGCCAAGACCAAGGCCGGCTACGTCGAGGTCTATGAAATCGGCGCCGACAATGACGGTTACTGGGAAGGCGAGGGGCGCAAGGCCGACGGCACCGTCTACGAATTCCGCATTGACGGGGCGTCGGGCAACGTGTTGCGCGACCAAAAGGATTAACCAGGCGGTTTGTCCACGTGTGTTGCTTGTAGAAAATGCGCTGGCATCAGGCCAGCGCATTTTTTTCGAGGTTCACGGCGAAGGTTGCGAAGATCCTTGCGGACTCGATGTTGGCGCCGGCAAAGGTATCGGTGCCGGAAGCGGGTCCAGCTCCCTGCCCATTTCGCTGATCAGCAGCGCGATCGAGTCAGCGTTGGCCAGCATCACGTCAATGCGTGCCTCATCAGCCAGAGGATCGCGGAAGGCTTTACGTGCGTCGGCGAGGTTTTTGGTCTTTGTAACGCTGAGGATTTTTTTGCAGGCATCGGCTTCGTCCGGCAACTGGTCGAGATCGACCCATACTCCGTTCTCGTCCTTGCGCGCGAACAGATGCGAAGCTGCAGTGAAGCGCGACAAGGATTTGCGCTGTTGATCGAGGTCTTCTTTGAGCCGTTGCCCCTTGGTAGTCGTTGTATCGATAAGGTGTGGAAACGGCGCCATCGCCTCAGCGGAGACCAGATCTTCGCTATCGCAGATCAGATGCGAAAGCTCGTGCAGCAGCGCGACGGCGCGAGCATGCGAGTCGACATTGAACCTGGGCGGCAATACATCGGTGTAGACATCCATGCCCGGGTTAAAAAAATGTTCGGTCAGGTGAAGGATCTTGCGTTTGTCTTCCTTGAAAACAAAGGCAACGGTGTCGTCGCCGTAGCGCGCATTCAAACCGGCGAAAAAACGCTCGGTATAGAGCATGTCGTCTTTGGGATCTGTCAGCTCGCGGCAAATGGGCAGGATGACTTTCTCGATTTTTCTGAGCAGCATGGGGGTGACTTGCGGTACTTCGAAGAAATGCCTGAGCAACCTTTCTACCCGTGTGCCACCGAGGTTGTCGCGATGTATGACGAAGTTATGCAGACAATAAAGTGCGTAGTTCCGCGCTCGCCCGACAGCTTGCTGTATCACGAAGGCTCGGGCGGGATAGCGCTGATTGATTTGGGCCATCCCTTTGGCCTGGATGTACATCATGATCGAGCGGCTTGACTCGACCTCGGTTTGAATACGGTTGCGCTGTTTCGAGCGACAGCGCTGAACCTGCTGACCCGCGCGCGCCAATACTAATCTGGCGTTCTTCTGTTCAAGGGCCGGCCCTGGCCCCCCGTCTTTTTTGCGCAAGTACCAGTTTTTTCCAGCCTGGACCACCCCATAGACTTTGCCGGCGATTGCCGCGTACTTATGCGTGGTGGCGGCATCCCCGTAAACCAGTTTATTGCCCTCGGGTTTGAGCTTCTCCAGAGCCGTGGTGGTCTCAAAGCGCTGCAAGTCAAGGCGAGGGGACGTAACGGGTGATACTTTTGCCCAACGCGCAGCGGTTTTTATTGTCGTCTCGCCGGCAGTTTCGCCAGCCTTCGATACGGGAGCCTGCGCTTGAGAGGCAAATTCGGCCGTTTCCTGTTCTGCTTCGGTTTCCCAGGACAGGCGCCCCAGACTGGCCAGGGTTATCCCGCCGGCGATGAAGTTTTTCACGGCGTTCGCCCAATGGTGGTCCTGCAGTCCTTCGGCGGATTTTTTGAAATCCTCGTAGCTTTTCCAAAGGAAAAACAAAGATGCGAGTTTACCTGGCAACACGTGCGGAACCAGATGAACGCCATGACGCAAGAGACACTTCACAGCTTCCCAGTCCGATTGCGCGTTTACCTGCGGCTGGCATTTAAGCAATTGGGTTAAGAGGCTGAGGGTGTCCTTGTGTAATCGCTCCAACAGATTGCCCGTGATGGGCGAACGTTGAAGTTTGATGTCGCTGGCTTTGCCAACGGTTGTTTCCAACCGACTCCTGAAGATCGCTTGTTGCGCGGAAGGCAGACGGCGGATGATTAGTTTCTGAAAGTCCCCGGGCGCATTCAAGGCTTCGATCAACTGCACGTCACTCTCGAATTCTCGAAATACTTCACTCGCGTACGGCGCATAGAGCACGCATGGGCCTGTGTGCCCGGTGCCCGGCCCGATGACATACAGCCCAAGCGTGTCGACAAAGTCTGCGCTGCCGGTCTTGATCAATGACAACGGGCTAACGATGGCGTGAGCGCCTTCCACCGTCGCACGCGCTATCCCGTCGGGCATGTCCAGAACCTGGCAAATGAAGTCATACCCGGTGTCCGACAACTGTTGCTGCAATTTCAACGAGTGTGCGTGCTGCATCATTTGCCAGGGTAGCTGGCGCACAAAGCGTTCTTTGCTGGTGCGTGCAGAAGCACTGTCACCTGACAGCGCCTGCACCACTTTGTCAGTGTAGGCGGTGGTAATCTGGAGCGATTGCAGCAGTTGTCGTACCGCTGACTGGTCGAGCTTTGCGGGTAACGCTGTGGTCGTGTTCGAAGCCACTTTGAAGCCAGTGCCTTGCGCAATGTTGAAGTGCTGCAAGGCAAAATCGAGCAGATGGCAGGCAGGGCCGGCGAGCGTCAGATTCGGGATGATCTGAATATCCTGTGGCTTGAGTCCGTTATTCGGGAATCGGCTGTCGAGTAATGTTTTCAGTGTCTGCTCGACATGAGAGGCCAACGTCGGGACATTTTCGAGAAAATCCTTGCCGTCGATAACGCTGCGTCGCCATTGATCAAGCAAGTGCAGTTGCGTGGTTTGTTCGGCCACTGGCGCTTTGCGCAACCAGTCGGGGAAGTCGAGGTGACCAGAAAGGGCCTGCGCGAGCTGCACTGCCCGGCGCAGATTGGTATCGATAACGATGCTTGTCAGTCGATCGAGATAGTTTGCCGGCATGTCCGGATGCTTGCTGCAGGCGCGTAACACTTCGCAGTGAGCGAGGAAGTGTTCAATGGCCGACTGCATGCGGTCGGTCGACACTTTGCCCTCAATCAAATGGAAAGTGCCCACTGTGTACTGCTGATCCAGTCGACGTTGCTCAATTGGCAGGTTCTCCAGCAGTGTCTGACTCTGGTTATTGTTGTCGAGCCGCCGCTGCAATTGCGTTTTCGCAATATCGATGTTGTTGAACGATTCCAGGCCGATGGCCGGGGTCCACAGAATGGCGCGCCCTGAATGCTCGACGTCCATGCCGCCGCGTTCGGTCAACAGGAGGCAATGGGCAAGCGGTAATTCGCCACTTTGGTCTGTGCGGGTAAGGGTCAGTGACCAAGCGTCTGGCCGAAAGCCATTGAGTGTCTGCCGATCCAGGCGTGTGCTGAGTTTCGTGTCGAACACGCAATCAACGATGTCGCGTTCTGTCGCCAGCCATGAACCGCTGAGGTTTCTGATCTGCGATTCAGCGCGCAGCCCATCTTCGAAGGCCTGCGCCAGTTTCCAGCGATTGCTTTGGAGAAAAACACGCTGTTCGGTGCTGCTGAGGGTCGGCTGAACTTTGAAAACGCTGGTGAGATTGTCCAGAGTCTGTCCGAGCGTTTTCGCCAGTTGCGCTGCCTTGTCGACCTGCGCGAGCGAGGTTGGTGGCGTGTTGGAATCAATCGGACGGCTACTCCAGCGCCCATCGACGTCAAGTTTGAGCAGGCGCTCGTGGAGCATCGAGCGGATATCCAGTGCCTTATCAAAAAGCGCATGAACATCGGTAGTGCGTGCACCCTGGCGAAATTGCTGCAAGGCGAATTCGACGTTCTGGCGTTGTTTGGTGATGATCGCCTCAAACAATGCCGTCATGATTTCGCCAGCGATGCGCTCTCCGGCCACCTGTGCGTTGGCGAAACCAAGGTAACGTTTGCGCTCCTCCAGATTCATCAGCCCATACAGTTCGTCTTCCTGGCCGGCCACTGTGAGTGTGGCGATCAGCATTTGTTTAAGCGCGGCGTCGTTGCTGAATGCTTGCAAGCCTTGGCTGGGGCGATAGAGCCAAGCCTTGTCATGGCTGGTCATCAGCGAGCCGGCCAGTTCGACAGCGCCAGTTTCGTCGCGTAGACACACGGTTTTGAAAGTCGGCTTGCGCACCGGTCCGCTCGGCTCCCGGATCAAGCAGTGCAGGGCGTCAAACTCGGTGGCCGAGAGAAGTGCCGACTCGCGTTTGATCATCAGATCGGCACGCGCCTGGTCCTGTAACGTCTGGCTGAAGAATGTACGGCGGGGCGAGCCCTCGAACGAGGCGGCGTTCCAGAACAGCTCCAGCTGTCGAAACAGCCGCATGGTCAGCTCGCCGGACGCGGACTTGATCGCATTGGCCCAAGCGGTCTGGTCGGCCGCCACGCTCGAACGGCCCGGATTGGCAAACTCGACGGTCTGGCCCGGCGGCCAGCCCTGACGGTGAAAATGTAGCAGCAGGGCCTCACTCAGCGACAGTGAAGCAAGCAATTGCCTGTTTTGCGTGGAGAGCGTCGGGGTATCCGCGAAAAAGCGGACCCGGGTGTGCGACTGTCGCAAGCCGGCAAAGTGCGGCTTGAGCAGTTCGTCGAGAATCTTTTCCAGCAACGGGGTGAGTGAAGGCAGACGCTTTAATTCATCCAGCAGATCGCGCGCGCGGGCCTCCTGGGATTCGTTGAACGCGGCTTTCTGATCTTCGAACACATCCCCCTCAATCGTTTCGCGGCTCAGCGTAATGGCTTCCTTACCTGTCAGCTCCTTGCGCCGTGACAGGGTGAGAAACGCGAGTAGATCATCCGTGTCCTTCGTCTTGTCCAGGCGCGTTTGCAAGGCAGCGATCAGCGCTGGGGCATCGCTGAATTTTTTCAGGCCATCGTAGGGGGTGTACAGAAACGCGCCATGGCCATCCGCGCTGGAGCTGAGCATGAAGCTGCCGGCCAAGGGGACAGGCAGTTGCTTGTCGGCGTTGAGCAGAATGCGTTCGGCCAGCATCGGCGGTGTCTGCGCGATGCGCAGGGAGTGGGTGGCCAGTTTCACGTGGGCGAGCCACGCAAGGTCTTCGCTGCCGAGGGTGTGGGTGGAACCCGAGGCAGCCCGCTGGCCTGGGGATTGCAGAATGTCTGGAAACAGCAGTGGAGCAGTCGAACTGGGCATCATCGGGACTCTGAACGAGGGCGCCATGGGGCGGGATCGTCAGAATAAATAGGCGGCCTCAGCGACTGGCGGTAGACAGTTACCGCACACGCCGGATTGAAATGTGCAGTCAGGCGAGTCCTTGATTGTCGTGTCATCGAAGGGTTGACAGCCGACAGCTGCGCCATGGTTAATCGCTGGGCAAGTCGTTCGTACGCTGTTGTTCCCTCCAATAATCATTCTGGAGCTTCAGATGTCTGCGCCACACGATCATGTGTCCTCGGTTGTCTCGTCCTCGTTGTCTCTCGAAGCGCTGACGCAATTGCTTGAAACGATTTTCCTGCGGCATGCCACCTCTGCGGAAGTCGCGCGAGTGCTGGCCGCCAACTGTGCCGGCGCTGAGCGTGATGGCGCGCACAGCCATGGCGTGTTTCGCATTCCTGGTTACGTCTCGACTCTTGATAGTGGCTGGGTCAACGGACAGGCGGTGCCGCAAGTCGAAGACGTCGCTCCCGGATTCGTGCGCGTCGATGCCGGCAACGGTTTCGCCCAGCCGGCCCTGGCGGCCGCTCGGCCGTTGCTGGTCGAAAAGGCGCGGCACGCGGGCATCGCCGTGTTGGCGATTCGCAATTCGCATCACTTCGCCGCGCTGTGGCCGGACGTCGAACCGTTCGCCGACGAAGGCCTGGTGGCGCTCAGCGTGGTCAACAGCATGACCTGCGTGGTGCCCCATGGCGCCGACCGGCCGTTGTTCGGCACCAACCCGATTGCCTTCGCTGCACCCCGGGCCGGCGCCGCACCGATCGTTTTCGACCTGGCCACCAGCGCCATCGCCCACGGTGACGTGCAGATCGCTGCGCGCAAGGGCGAAAAACTGCCGGTCGGCATGGGCGTCGACGGTCTCGGTCAACCGACCCAGGACCCACGCGCCATTCTGGAAGGCGGCGCGTTGCTGCCGTTTGGCGGGCACAAGGGCTCGGCGCTGTCGATGATGGTCGAGTTGCTGGCTGCGGCGCTGACCGGCGGCAACTTCTCCTTTGAGTTCGACTGGTCGAACCATCCCGGGGCAAAAACGCCGTGGACCGGCCAGCTTTTGATCGTCATCGACCCGAGCAAAGCGGCGGGGCAAAGCTTTGCCGAGCGCAGTGAAGAGCTGGTGCGGCAGATGCACGGTGTCGGGCTCAAGCGGTTGCCGGGCGATCGCCGACATCAGCAGCGCGCCAGATCGCTGGCGCAAGGGATTGTGCTGAACGAGGCAACGCTGGCGCAGTTGCGCGAACTGGCAGGGCAGTCAGGCGCCTGAGGAAATAGCGGCAACAAAAAAGGCGAACCGCAAGGTTCGCCTTTTTCATCTACGCCAGACTCAACGACGCCCGAGCAACAACCCTACCACCAGACCGAACCCGGCGGAGATCGCCACGGTCTGCCACGGATGCCCGCCGATATAATTCTCAGTGGCCTCGACTGCCGGTTTGGTGCGATCACGCACACTGGACATCGAATCCAGCGCCTGCTGCAGTTTCAGGGCGATTTGTGCGCGCAGCGTTTCCGCTTCTTCGCCGACCAGCGAGGCGCTGCTCTTGAGCAGTTTGTCCGATTCTTCGATCAGGGCCTGAAGCTCGCTGAAGGCTTGATCCTTGATTTGCTCTTCAGCGGCTTGCGCGGCGGATTTGCGGGCCATTGGGTGACTCCTTGCAGGTGAATGGACAGTGACTAATGGAGTGTGGCGCGGGGCGAAAAGTTGCACGTAATTTAGCCCACGCACAAAAACCTGCGCGGGAGATTTCTGTCGAGCGTGTAAGATGTCGTCATTTTACGCAGCAGGATAATTCCCCATGAGTTTCAATCTGGCCGACAAATCCCTCGCCGAGCGCGCCGCGCTGGAAGATGAGAAATCCCGTCTGTTCGAACTCTGGCAAAACAATCTGGGCAAAGCCAAAGGCGAAGCCGCGCGGTTGTTTGGCGAGCGGGGCAAGCGCAAGGGCAAATGGGCCGAGTGGGTCCGTGCCGAGCTGGACGGCATGTCGCCACCGGAATTTGCCAACATGGTGCGCAGTGAAGTCAATCGACTGATGGCTGCGAACAAGTAGCGCTTCAGACAAACGTCGCGGCAATCGCCTCGCGGACCTTGACCACCAGCGGATCGACCTGCGTGCTGGTGCGCCAGCCCAATTCGATCGGATAACGCGGCAGCTTCAGCGGGCAGGGCAGCAGCGCCAGGCCGCTGAGCGCCGCGATGCTTGCGGCCGCGTGCGCGGGAATCGTCGCCACGGCCCGACTGCCCTTGAGCAAATACGGCAGCGCGGCGAAATGCGTGGTCGAGGCGCACACCCGTCGACTCAGGCCCAGCGCGGCCAATCCTTCATCGGTAATCCCGATAAACCCGCCGGACGACACCAGAATGTGCTCGCGGGCAACAAACTCTTGCAAGCCGATGTCCTCCTGGCCGGATTCCAGACTGTCGGCGTCGACCAGACAGGCGTATCCGCCTTCGCCCAACACCTGCCGGCTGAGCAGACGCTCGGCAAAGCCACCGGCGGTGATTGCCAGGTCAATGCTGCGCTCCATCAGGGCACGGGCAACAATCTGGCTGTGGGTCTGGCGAAAAATCAGCCGCAGTTTCGGCGCGTGGCGGGCGATTGCCTCGATCAGGCGTCGGCCGTAAGCGATTTCGAAATCATCCGAAAGACCAATCGTGATCGAACGACCGTCGTACGCTTGCGCCGCCGGGTCGACCATCGCCAGGCTTTGCCGACATTTGTTCAGCGCCTCGCTGACCACCGGTTTCAACTGATTGGCTTGCAGCGTCGGCGCCAGGCCACGACCGGTGCGCACGAACAGCTGATCGCCATAAACCTCGCGCAAACGCCGCAGCGCCGCGCTGACCGCCGATTGCGTCACGCCCAGGCGCAGCGCGGCGCGGCTGGCGCTGGATTCTTCATGCAGCGCTTCGAAGACTTTCAGCAGGTTGAGATCGATGTCGGCGATATTCATTTGGCTCATATCATTCAGCAGTGATTCGGTCTTTATTCATGATCGCGTGGCGCCGCAGAATCGGCAACCTCTGAACCTGATGGAGTACCGCAATGCCCAAATCAATCGTCGCCGCGCTGCAAATCGGCGCCTTGCCCGGTGGCAAAGGCGAAACCCTGGAACGGATCCTCGACTGGGAGAACGCCATCGCCGAATCCGGCGCCGCGCTTGTGGTAATGCCCGAAGCGCTGCTCGGTGGTTATCCGAAAGGCGAGGGGTTCGGCACGCAACTGGGCTACCGCTTGCCTGAGGGGCGCGAGGCCTATGCACGGTATTTCGCCAACGCCATTGATGTGCCCGGCGCAGAAACCGAAGCGCTGGCGGGGCTGTCAGGCCGCACCGGGGCCAATCTGGTGATCGGTGTGATCGAACGCGCCGGCAGCACCTTGTATTGCACGGCGCTGTACTTCGATCCGCAAGCCGGACTGGTGGCCAAACACCGCAAACTCATGCCCACCGGCACCGAGCGGCTGATCTGGGGCAAGGGCGACGGCTCGACCCTGCCGGTGCTCGACACCCAGGTCGGCAAGCTGGGCGCGGTGGTCTGCTGGGAAAACATGATGCCGTTGCTGCGCACGGCGATGTACGCCAAGGGGGTCGAAATCTGGTGCGCACCGACCGTGGACGAGCGCGAGATGTGGCAAGTGAGCATGCGCCACATTGCCCACGAGGGGCGCTGCTTTGTGGTCAGCGCCTGTCAGGTGCAGGCATCGCCAAATGAGCTGGGCGTGGAGATTGCCAACTGGCCTGCGGATCGCCCCTTGATCGCCGGCGGCAGCGTGATCGTCGGGCCGATGGGCGATGTGCTGGCCGGGCCACTGCGCGGTGAGGCAGGGCTGCTGACCGCTGAAGTTGATACTGACGAGTTGATCCGTGCCCGCTACGACTATGACGTGGTCGGCCATTATGCGCGGCCGGATGTGTTTGAGTTGTCCGTCGATGAACGGGCCAAGCCGGGGGTGCGTTTCAACACCTAAACCTAAGGCTGAGGAAGGTCCTGTAGGAGTGAGCCTGCTCGCGATATCGGTTTATCAGATAAATCTTTATCGCCTGACACACCGCTATCGCGAGCAGGCTCACTCCTACAATGGTTTTGTGTGGCTTCTATGAGTAGCAGTAGACCGCTCAGATGTGTGCGTGACTGGCTACCAGGTCGCAGCACTGGCCTTGGGCAAACTCAGCTTGCCGCTATCGGTAAACCGCATCGTGCCAAACAATCCACCCGCCAGTTTGCCCCGTAGCACGTAGGGCAGATTGTCGAGGCTTTGCGTCTGGCTCAGGCCCAATGTCTGGCGCAGTACCGAAAACGCCGAAACGCTGACCGGGACCGTCACCACGGTTTCCGAAAAACGTGGGATCGAGCCGCTCTGATCGCTCACACCTGACGCCAGCGAATGGCCGTTGACTTCCAGATCCAGGGCGATGCCGTTGTAGTCGATGGCGGTTTCGTTGGGATTCTGCACGCGCAGCTTGATGGCGAAGCGCACCTCCAGTTCCTGGCTCGGCAGCGGTTCGAGGCCGACCACGTTGATGTTCACCGGATCGCGATGGGGAAACAGCGCGCAGGCACTGAGCGACAGCAGCAGTAGCGACAGGATGACGGCGTGGACGCGGCGCATAAACACTCTCTCGAAAAAAGGGCTGAACCGTTGCCGGTGCAGCCCTCTTGTCGAGGCCCGGAGTCAGCGGTTCAACTGTGCGACAGCCGCCGATGGGGCAGGTTCACCCTTGGCCGGCATGTCCGGGTTCTCCATGACTTGAAGAATAGAGGCTTCCGGGTCGAAATCGTCTTCCTCCAGCTCGATGAACTCTTCTGGCAGGAAGATGTTCAGCACGATAGCGCACAACGCCCCGACGGTGATCGGCGATTCGAAGATGTTGCGCAGCGCTTGCGGCAACTCACGCAGCACCTCGGGCACGGCAGCAATGCCCAGGCCCATGCCGAGGGAAATCGCTACGATCAGCATGTTGCGCCGATGCAGGCCGGCCTCGGCGAGAATCTTGATCCCGGCCACGGCCACGGTGCCGAACATCACCAGTTCAGCGCCGCCAAGCACGGGTTTGGGCATCAGTTGCAGCACCGCGCCAATCATCGGGAACAGCCCCAGCAGTACCAGCAGACCGGCGATGAAGAACGCAACATAACGGCTGGCGACGCCGGTCAGCTGAATCACGCCGTTGTTTTGCGCGAACGTGACCATCGGCATGCTGTTGAACACCGCGGCCATCGCCGAGTTCAGGCCGTCCGCGAGCAGCCCCGACTTGATCCGCCGAATGTACAGCGGCCCTTTCACCGGTTGCCGGGAAATCATCGAATTGGCCGTCAAATCACCCGCCGCCTCCAGCGGCGAGACGAGGAAAATTACTGCCACCGGGACGAACGCGACCCAGTCGAAGTTGAAACCGTACTTGAACGGCACGGGCACGCTGACCAGCGGTACTTCCGGCATCGAGGCGAAGTCCACCGTGCCCATCAACCACGCCACCCCGTAGCCGAGGGTCAGGCCGATGACGATCGCACCCAGCCGCAGGAACGGCACGTCGACGCGGTTCAGCACCACGATGGTGCCAATTACCAGCGCCGCCAGGGCTATATGGCTGGCCGCGCCCAGATCCGCCGCGCCGAAGCCGCCGGCGATGTCGGTCATGGCGACTTTGATCAGCGACAGGCCCATCAGCGTGATGATGGTCCCCGTGACCACCGGGGTGATCAGCATGCGCAGCTTGCCGATGAACTGGCTGAGCACCACTTCAATGAACGCCGCGAAAAAGCACACGCCGAAGATGGTCGAGAGGATTTCGTCGGTACCGCCGCCACGCGCCTTGACCATGAACCCGGCGCTGAGAATGACGCTGATAAAGGAAAAACTGGTGCCTTGCAGACACAGCAGCCCCGAACCGACCGGGCCGAAGCGCTTGGCCTGGACAAACGTGCCCAGGCCCGAGACGAACAGCGCCATGCTGATCAGGTAGGGGATTTCACTCTGCAGGCCGAGGGCGCCGCCCATGATCAGGGTGGGGGTGATGATGCCGACGAAACTCGCCAGCACGTGCTGCAACGCCGCAAACACGGTGGCGGTCAGGTGCGGACGGTCGTTGAGGCCGTAGATCAGATCGTTGTTGCGCGGGGCTTTATCAGAGGCGGTCATGGTGAGGTGCGTGCCACAAAGCGCGGCCGGGTCAGAAAATGGAGGCGCAGGATGCCGCAAGCGGGCGGCGAGGGCAACGAGCAATAACTGCCTGAAAGGTCAGGTTTTATTGGGCGCCGCGCTTAGGCAAAGCAACGGCGGGAGCCAGCGTGCTGGCGATAGCGCGAATGGCGCGGCTATCGCCAGCAGAAATTGACGGCCTGGGGTTAGCGAGCGCGCTGCGCCAAAGCCCGTTCCATCCGCGTAATCCCTTCTTCCAGCAGGGCACGCGGGCAACCGAAGTTCAGGCGCACGAACTGCTGGCTCTGATCGGCGAAGTCCACCCCCGGGCTGAGGCCGACCTTGGCCTGCTCCAGGAAAAACTGCTGCGGATTGCTCAGGTCCAGGGCCGAGCAATCGAGCCACGCCAGATAGGTGCCTTGCGGCACATTCAGGGTCACGCCCGGCAGGCGGCTGCGCACCGCGTCCACCAGCCAGTCACGGTTGGCCTGCAGATAGGTTTTAAGCGCCGCAAGCCACGGCCCGGCTTCGCTGTAAGCCACGCGGGTGGCTTCCATGCCCAGCGGATTGACGCTGTCGACCATGCCACAACGGGCATGGTTGACGCGTTCGCGCAGGGCGGCGTCCTGAATGATCATGAACGAAGTTTTCAGGCCGGCGATGTTGTAGGCCTTGCTCGCCGACATCAGGGTGATCGTGCGCCGGGCAATCTCCGGGCTCAGCGACGCAGTAGGAATGTGCACGCGCCCGTCGAAACACAGTTCGGCGTGGATTTCGTCGGAGATGATCCACGCGTCTTGCGCCACGCAAATGTCGGCTACCGCTTGCAGTTCCTCGCGGCCGAACACCTTGCCGATCGGGTTGTGCGGGTTGCTCAGCAGCAGCGCGCCGCCACCATTCAGCGATTCGCGCAGCACCTCCAGTGGCGTGGCATAGGTGCCATCGGCCTGCGCCAGGAATTGCAGTTCAACCTTGTTCAGGCCCCAATGCCCCGGCGCGTGGCGCAGCGGCGGGTAGTTCGGTACCTGCACCACGACATTCTGCGGCGCCTGCACCAGCGCCTTGAGCGCCATGTTGAAACCGGACTCGACGCCGGGCAGGAAAATCAGTTCCTGTGGCTTGACCTGCCAGGCGTATTTGTTCCAGAGATCGGCGACGATCGCTTCACGCAGGTTGTCCTGAGCCACGCTGTAACCGAGCAACGGGTGCAGCAGACGCTTTTGCAAGGCTTCGATCACCACTGGCGGCGCGGCGAAATCCATGTCAGCGACCCACATCGGCAGCACATCGGCCGGGTAGCGGCTCCACTTGGTGCTGCCGGTGTGGTGGCGGTCGAACAGCTGATCAAAATCGAAAGTCATGCGCGGTCTCGTGAAGGCGGGTTATTCATGGGCGCCATGATAAGCCCATGACCTTGCCGGAGCGAGCCTGCAGGTTCCATGGCGGCGGGGGCAATGTAATTCCTGATTTTTCGGCCTTTGGTGACGCGCAGTTCAGCCGGTCCGCCCGGCGATGCGTAGTGGATGCCCTCAGAATCCCAGCGGGTACTGAACCACCACATAGAGACGGTCAATATCATCGCCGGCCTGCGCCTCGTTGCCGCGATGGGAAACATGCGAGAGCTGTACCGACAAGTCCTTTGCCGCCCCCGACTGAACGATGTATTTCACATCGATATCGCGCTCCCAGTGCTTGCCGTCTTTGCCTTGCTGCGGCTGGTACTCGCCACTGTCGGCATCAAACGGGTTGTAGGCGCCGCCCTTGGGCGCGTGGGTGCCGTCGATGTGACTGCCGGCGACGTAACGGGTCATGAAGGTGAGACCGGGGAGGCCAAAGGTGCCGAAATTGAGGTCGTAGCGCGCCTGCCAGGAGCGCTCGTTGGCACCGTTGAAATCAGCGTACTTGATCGAGTTGGCGAGGTAGATCGAGTCGCCACCGACGAAATCGAACGGCGTGTCGCCGTGGATGCGTTGCCAGCCGAGCATCACCGCGTGGGGGCCGAAGGCGTATTTGCCAGACAGGCTGACAGCGGTGTTGTCGATCGCACCGGCCAGGGCTTGTCCGGTATCGCGGGTGTGGTAGAGGTTGGCATCGATCAGCAGACCCGATTGTTTGAAGTGCAGGTTGCCGTAGTACTGGTGCCAGGTGTCGGTCAATTCGGCGGCGTAAAGTGCGCCGCCCAGCGGACGGTCTGCAAACAGGTCGACGCCGATAAAACTGATCGCGCCGTGCTCGGTGCTGGCGCCGTAACCGTAAAAGTCGCCTTTGCCCGAAGCGCTGTCCTGGTTCTTGAACGCAGTGAAATGTCCGGCCTGCAAATTGACGTTGTCGATCTCCTGGCTGCTCAGCAGAAAACCGCTGGCGTATTCCGGTTGCAGGCGTTTGTCCGAGGTATCGAATACCGGGGTTTCCACGGTCATTTCGCCAAAAGCGAGGGTAGTGCGCGAGGCCTTTAGTTTCAGCGCACCACCGGCGCTGGCGTAATTGCTCGCACTGCGCCCGTCGCTGTCGACCGGCAGCAACCCGGTCCCGGAATGACCTTTGCCGCCGTCCAGCTTCAGGCCGGAAAAAGCGTGTGCATCGAGTCCGAATCCAAGCGTACCGGCAGTGAAACCGGATGAGTAAGTCCCGATAAAGCCTTGTGCCCATACCTGTTTATAGTTTTTTTCGCTGGTTGAGGGCGAGCGGTAGTCGTTGTTCAGATAAAAGTTGCGACTGAGCACTTCGCCGCTGGCATCGTCGAAAAAGCCGCTGGCATGCGCGGTTGCGTTCACCCCGCAGAACAGCGCAAGCAGAGTGAGGTGCGTGGAGACACGGTCGATCATGATCAGCGGCCAGCGGCAGTGGAGATGCCCGCGATGATCGAGCAATGGCAGGCGAGGGGATTGAGCGGATGTGCTGACTTGACTCCATCATGCCCACGCAGGGATTTTGTCTGAATTGAGATGAGCATCCCGACGCAGAACCCAGTGTGGGAGCGAGCCTGCTCGCGAAGGCGGTGTGTCAGGCAACGGAAATGTTGGCTGACACAATGCAGTCGCGAGCAAGCATCACCCCCGCAGTCCGGGTCAGACGCGGAACTGACGCAGGAGGCCGTTGAGTTGTTCGCTCAGTTGGCCCAGGCGCACGCTGGCGGCGCTCGATTGCTCCGCGGCGATGGCCGTGCTGTGGGAAAGTCCGGCGGCCTGGGTGACGTTTTGGTTGATGTCCTCGACCACGTGCGCCTGTTGCAGGGTGGCGCTGGCAATCGAAGCATTTAGGCCATTGAGGTTACGTAACGCCTGGCCGATGGCATTGAGGCTCGCACCGGCAAGCCCCGCCTGTTCGATGGTCAGTTGCGAGGCTTTGCTGCTGTCGCTGATCACCTTCACGGCGGCCTCTGAATGATTCTGCAGGCGCTCGATCATCGACTGGATCTCGGCGGTCGACTTTTGCGTACGCTGCGCCAACAAGCGCACTTCGTCCGCCACTACGGCAAAACCGCGACCTTGCTCGCCGGCCCGCGCGGCTTCGATCGCGGCGTTGAGCGCCAGCAGGTTGGTCTGCTCGGCAATCGAGCGGATCACCTCCAGCACACTGCCGATCTGGGTGCTTTCAGCGGCCAGGGTGCGAATCACTTCAACCGCTTGATCGATGGTGCCGGACAGCTTGTCGATCTGCTGCAAGCTGCCATCGATATTGATCTGGCCCTGTTGCGCCTGCGCTTCGGCATCGCGCATTTCCGCAGCAGCGTGCTCGGCGTTTTTGGCCACATCCTGCACGCCATAGGTCACTTCGTTGATCGCCGTGGCGACCAACTCCATTTGCTGCGATTGCTGCTGGCTGCGTTGCTGGGCCTGGGAGGCATCGTTGCCCAGTTCGCTGGAGGACTGGCCCAGCGCGCTGGCCGACACTTGCAGTTCGCCGATGACCCGACGCAGCTTGGCGGTAAAGGCATTGAAGTGATGGGCCAGTTCCGTGACCTCGTCCTTGCCATGGGTATCGAGGCTGCGCGTCAGGTCGCTTTCACCGCTGGCGATGTTGGCCATGGCGTTCACGGTTTCCTGTAGCGGACGGACAATGCTGCGCGCAATCAGAATCACCAGCAGCGCCATGATCAGCGCAATCGCCAGGCCGATGGCCGAAGCCTTGATCATCTGATCCTGAAACTCTGCCTGCACGTCATCCACATATACCCCGGACCCGATCACCCAGCCCCACGGTTCGAACAACTTGACGTAGGACGTCTTCGCCACCGGGTCGGTGGCGCCCGGTTTCGGCCAACGGTAATTGACCATGCCAGCGCCCTTGGCCTTGGCGATGGCGACCATTTCGTTGAACACCGCAAAACCGTCCGGGTCGCGAATCGCCGAAAGATTCTGGCCTTCGAGTTTGGGATTGGTCGGGTGCATGACCATCACGGGGGTGAGGTCGTTGATCCAGAAGTAATCGCTCTGGTCGTAGCGCAAGCCACGGATCGCGGTCAGCGCCTGTGTCTGCGCGGCTTCCTTGCTCAGGGTGCCGGCGGTTTGCAGGCCGTGGTAGTAGGTCAGCAAACCGCTGGCGGTCTGCACCACATGTTCGGTTTTCTGGGCTTTGGCGTGATACAGGTCTTCGTGGATCTGCTTGAGCATCAACACGCCCAAGGTCAATAACATGACCACCGCCACAATCAAGATGAGCCACAAGCGTCGGCTGATCGACACACTGCGCAAGCTGTTCATAACGCTGTCACTCCGGATTCTTGTTCTTGTAATAAACAACCGCGAGCATCCAATCAGCTTTTGCCGATCAGGCATACGCGACCCAAGTCGTATAACGCCGCAGCGCTATTAAGGCTTGTCTGTTAGGATTTCGGCCCCGCGCGTGAAAACCTGAATGCAAATTGATATTTCACGGAATTTTTACCGTTTCGTGTGGATCCTGTGCGCGCGGAATCGGTACAGCTTTTTCAAGCTACGCTGAACGCAGTGAACGTAAAAAAATACTATCGGGGCATGCCGGCGTGCATCGCTCTCTGGGGGATTGATGGATCTTTGGACCGCCTTGCAGGCATTGATACTGGGAGTTGTAGAAGGGCTGACGGAGTTTTTGCCCATTTCGAGTACCGGACACCAGATCATCGTCGCTGACTTGCTGAACTTCGGCGGCGAACGGGCCATGGCCTTCAACATCATTATTCAGCTCGGCGCGATTCTCGCGGTGGTCTGGGAGTTTCGCCGCAAGATTTTCGATGTGGTGGTGGGGTTGCCGACCCAGCCGGGCGCTCGGCGTTTCACCGCCAACCTGCTTATCGCCTTTTTGCCGGCGGTGGTGCTGGGCGTGATTTTCGCCGACCTGATCCACGAATACCTGTTCAACCCGATTACGGTGGCGGCGGCGCTGGTCGTCGGTGGCGTCATCATGCTGTGGGCGGAGAAGCGTCAGCATGAGGTGCATGCCGAAACGGTCGATGAGATCACCTGGCAGGACGCACTGAAAGTCGGTTTTGCCCAATGCCTGGCAATGATTCCCGGCACTTCGCGCTCCGGCTCGACGATCATCGGTGGGCTGCTGTTCGGCCTGTCGCGCAAGACCGCGACCGAGTTCTCGTTCTTCCTCGCCATGCCCACCATGGTCGGCGCGGCGGTGTATTCCGGCTATAAATATCGCGACTTGTTCGTGCCGGCGGACTTTCCGGTGTTTGCCATCGGTTTCGTCACCGCGTTCATTTTCGCGATGATCGCCGTGCGTGGCCTGCTCAAGTTCATCGCCAACCATAGCTATGCGGCGTTTGCCTGGTACCGGATCGTGTTCGGCCTGGTGATACTCGCCACCTGGCAGTTCGGCTGGGTGGACTGGACGGCGGTCAAGCCATGAGCGATTCCCGTGGGCGTCGCCCTGAGGGCCGACCTTCCAGTGGCCACATTCAGCACCTGAAACTCAAACTGCTGGTGTTGCTGGGGGTTTGTGCCTTGCCGTTGTTCGGCTCAGTGTCGATGTGGCTGCGGGGGATTTCCCTGCTGCCCCTCGCGGCGTACGGGATCGTCAGCGTGCTGGCGTTTTTCCTGTACTGGGCCGACAAACGCAAGGCGCGCGCCGACGCCTGGCGCACCCCGGAAAACATCCTGCATGCAGTTGAACTGGCCGGCGGCTGGCCGGGCGCACTGATCGCCCAGCAGGTATTGCGGCACAAGACGCGCAAGGTGTCGTTTCAGATTCTGTTCTGGGTGATCGTGCTGTTGCATCAGGTGTTCTGGATTGACCAGCTATTCCTCGGCTCCAGCCTGTTGACCTTGTTCTGATTAAGCATACAAAGCCCCTGTAGGAGTGAGCCTGCTCGCGATAGCGTAGTGTCAATCGACATCGCTTCAGCAGGTAAACCGCTATCGCGAGCAGGCTCACTCCTACAAGGGACCGTGTTACAGCAATAGGCCGATGCGGGTCTTCTTCGGCAACTTGCTCACCACCAGCTGATGCGAGCGCTGCAACAAGCCCTGCAATTCCTCGGCGCCCAGCGGGTAGGGCGGGTGCATGATGATCCACTGCGCCCGCGCCAGATACGGCGCCGGGTGAATGCCCGGGCGGTCGCAATGGCCGAGGAACAGATCCTTGTCGACCTTGAATGCCAACGAATCCCCGCGCAGTCCTTGCAAGGCAAACATTTTGTTGCCGGCAATCGAAAAGACGCGCACGCCGCCCCACTTGTAATCTTCCCGCGCCCCCGGCAAAGCCAGACAAAATGCCGCGACGTCGGCTTCGCTCATTTTTCCCTTGCTCATAACAACCGCTCCCCACAGGCATTGAACGACTCGACCAGGTGGTCGATCCAGGCGCGGACCGCCGGCATCACCCCGCGTCGATGCGGGTACACCGCCTGCAACCAGCCACCGGGCAACGACCAGTCCGGCAGCATCTGCACCAACGTGCCGTTATGCAGTTCGGTTTCGCAATACATCATCGGCAGCAGGGTAAAGCCCTGGCCAGCGAGGACGCAGGCCTTGCGCACGACAAAGTCATCGATTCCCAGACGGGCTTCCATGTTCAGCTCGAAGCTATGGCCCTGCTGATCGAGCAAGCGCACATGCACCATGCGATCTGCCTCCAGAGCGCCCAGCACGGGCAGGTGCTTGAGGTCTTGCGGATGAATGATCGTGCGGCCCTGTAAAAAAGCCGGACTGGCCACCACGACCATTTGCGCCTGACGCAGACGCCGTGTGACCAACAACGGGTCCTCGTCACCGTGTTCGCGCACGCGCAACGCGACATCAAAGCCTTCGCCCACCAGATCGACCCGCCGATTGAGCAGGACGACCTCCAGTTGAACCTGGGGAAACTTGCCGAGGAAATCGCTGATGACCGCCGGCAACATCTCATGGGCCAGACCGGTCGGACAGGACACCCGCAAGCGCCCGCGCGGCTCGCTGGACATGCTCGCCACCGCCTCGTCAGCCATTTCCGCTTCGAGCAGCATTGCCTGACAGTGACGCAGATAGCGCTCGCCCACGGCGGTGAGGTTGAGCTGCCGGGTGGTGCGTTGCAGCAGACGCGCACCGAGGCGTTCTTCCAGTTCGGCAATGCGCCGCGACAATCGTGATTTGGGTATGCCCAGCAAGCGGCCCGCCGCCGCAAAGCCGCCGGCCTCGACGACTTTGGCGAAATAGTAGAGATCGTTGAGGTCTTGCATGGGATTTCCGCTGTTCTATCAGTGGGACGAACTATCGCATTGTTGGCGGCTAATCATCCATTGGTTTCTTGCGTAGGATTGTCTCCATTGCGCCGCCACCGGCGATTCATTCCAGGAGATTCCACATGAAACTGCTGCATATCGATTCGAGCATTCTGGGCGACAACTCGGCTTCCCGTCAGTTGAGCCGTGAAGTGGTCAAAGCCTGGCAGGCCGCCGAGCCAAGCGCTGTAGTGACTTACCGCGATCTCGCCGCTGACGCCATCAGCCATTTTTCGTCGACCACCCTGGTCGCCGCCGGCACCAGCGCGGAACTGCGCGATGCGGCACAGCAGCATGAAGCCGAACTGAGCGCCTCCACTCTGGCCGAGTTCATCGCAGCCGACGCCGTGGTGATCGCCGCACCGATGTACAACTTCACCGTGCCGACCCAACTCAAGGCGTGGATCGACCGTGTCGCGGTTGCCGGCCAGACCTTCCGCTATACCGAAGCCGGCCCCGAAGGCCTGTGCGGTGGCAAGAAAGTGGTGATCGTGTCCACGTCTGGCGGCATCCATGCCGGTCAAGCCAGCGGCATCGCTCACGAAGAATACCTGAAGCTGGTACTCGGCTTCCTCGGCATCACCGACATCGAAATCGTCCGCGCCGAAGGTCTGGCCTATGGCGAAGAAGTCCGCAACAACGCGATGAGCGCCGCTCAGGCCACCATCAGTGAGCAGTTGTTCGCCGCCGCGTAAGGCATAAAGGAACAGCCATTGTTCAGGTAAGTCGCCAAAAACTCTGTATTCTGGTTCCGCAAGGGCCGAATACGGAGTTTTTTGTTTCTGGCTGTTACATAATCTGGCCCAGGTTATGCAGTTCCAGTACATCCGGCGATTACGTCCAACAGGGTGGGGCATCCGATGATGCGTCTTTGTGCAGCGTTACTGATTTGCCTGCTCGGCAGCCTGAATTCAGTGCAGGCTGCGCCGGGGCGGCACCCTGTCTGGAGCGTTGGCTACCACGAAATGACCGTGCTCGATCCGCTGGATCTGCAACCGATGCGTGCCATCGCGTTTTATCCGTCCAGCGACCGCGAGCACCTGAGTCTGCTTGAGGGCTACTCGGTCGAGGCCGGCGAAGACAGCAAAGTCGCCATTGGTCGCTTTCCGATGTTGATGTTGTCCCACGGCAACACTGGCACACCGCTGGCGCTGCACGACCTCGCCACGTCACTGGCGCGCAAGGGCTTTGTGGTGGTGGCCGTGATTCACCCCGGCGACAACTCGCGCGACCACAGTCGACTTGGCACCTTGAGCAATCTCTACGGGCGTCCGATCCAGATTTCTGCGGCAATCACTGCGACCCTCGGTGATGCCATGCTCGCGCCCTTCGTCAACGCTGACCAGGTCGGTGTGATCGGTTATTCAGCGGGCGGCGAGACGGCGCTGATCCTGTCGGGGGCGCAACCGGACCTGGATCGCTTGCGCCGCTACTGCCAGGAGCGGCCGGATGACCATGACGCCTGCAACACCCAGGGCGAACTGATTGTCGACCGCGATGATTTGCAGCCGGTAGCCGACCCGCGCGTGCATGCGTTACTGCTGATGGCGCCGTTGAGCCTGAAGTTCGGCCGGCATACCCTGGCCGATGTGCATGTGCCGGTGCTGCTCTATAGCGGCGATGGCGACAAACTGGTCGCCTTCGACAAAAACGCCGCCGCGCTGGCGCGCAAACTGCCGACGGCGCCGGATTTCAAATTGCTCGCCGGTGCAGGGCACTTTGTCTTCATGGCACCGTGCAATGAAGAGCAGATCCTCGCCATGCCGGCATTGTGCACCGATGCCGATGGCGTTGACCGCCAGGACATCCACCGCAACCTGATCTCCGAAGCCGGCCGGTTCTTCGCTCATGCACTGGGCCAACCAACGCGGGCGGGGATGCAGACGGCGGATCACTAATCTGATTGCCACCACCTATCCCCTGTAGGAGTGAGCCTGCTCGCGATAGCGTCGTGTCAGTCAGCACATTTATCAACTGACACACCGTTATCGCGAGCAGGCTCACTCCTACAATGGGGATCGTTGGTTTCAGGAGGTTGTGCGGCGCTTGAGCAGGAGGGTCAGGCCCAACCCGGCTACCGATAAAAGCGCCGCGCTGAAGAAGATCCACGAATACCCCAGATTCAACGCCACCGCGCCCATCAACGGCCCGGCAATTGCCAGCGCCAGATCGAAGAACACCGCATAAGCGCCCAGTCCCGACCCACGACTGGAACTCGGCACTTGCTTGATTGCTTCAACGCCAAGCGCTGGATAAACCAGCGACAGGCCAAACCCCGCCAACCCCGCGCCAATCAGCGCATAAGCGGTGGAGGGCGCCAGCCACAGCATCACCAGTCCGACGGTTTCCACCGTCATGCAGGCGATGGCCGAAGCAAACCCACCGAACCGGGCAATCGCCGAGATAAACAAAAGCCGCGACAGAATGAAACACGCGCCAAATACGGTCAGGCAGTAGGCCGCGCCGGTCCAGCCACGGTTGAGGTAATAAAGCGTAATGAACGTGGTCAGCGTGCCGTAGCCAATCGAGGCTAGCGTCAGGCTGAGGCCATACGGCGCAATCTTGCCGAACACAGTCCAGAACGACAGGCGCTCGCCACGAATCACCGGCACCGATGGCTTGTTGCGGATCAACCACAATGCCCCCGCCGCCAACGCCGACAAGGCAATCCCCAGACTGACAAAACCGTATTCGGCGACCATCACCACGCCCAGCGGCGCACCAATGGCAATTGCGCCGTAAGAGGCGATGCCGTTCCAGCCGATGGATTTGGCCGTGTGCTCGACACCGACCTGGCCCATGCACCAACTGATGGTGCCAACACCGATCAGACCTTGGGCGATGCCAAGCAGCAAGCGCCCTGCAATAAGAATCAACAGGCTGGTCAGGGGAAAACTTTGCAACAAGGTCGAGAGCAGCGTCAGCACGCCACTGAGGACAATCCCCCACAAGCCATAAATGATCGCCCGTTTGGTGCCGAGCGTGTCCGACATACGCCCGGCCATCGGCCGGCTGAGCAGGGTAGCGAGGTACTGCGAACCGATCACCAGCCCGGCGATGATCGCGCTGAAACCCAGTTGCTCATGCACATAGCCGGGCAACACCGCAATCGGCAAACCGATGCAGAGAAAAGCAATAAAGGTATAGAAAACGATGGAGACGATCTGCAGGGTGATCGCCAGAGAGCTTTGTGATGGCGGGTGCTGCACAGACATGGGAACTCGTTCGCGGGCGGCGGTGGGAGAGTTCTTGCCATGATGGCTTGGGTGCGGAACAAAAGAAAGCAGGCTAACGATCAAAAGATCGCAGCCTTCGGCAGCTCCTACAGGGATTGATGGCGTTGCTGGTTACCTCATCGCGAGCAGGCTCACTCCTACAGGGGAACGCATTCCAAGTGTAGGAGTGAGCCTGCTCGCGATGGAGTCAGTACTGGCGAAAATGTCGTGATCACATGCAAATAGCCCCGTCACCAGGGACAGGGCTTTCAACTTGCAGCTTGCAGCTTGAAACTAGCTGCTGCCCTTAAAACACGACGCCCTGGCTACGCAGGTAGTCGTCATAAGTGCCGCTGAAGTCGGTCACGCCGTTCGGGCTCAGCTCGATGATGCGCGTGGCCAGGGACGATACGAACTCACGGTCGTGGCTGACGAAGATCAGCGTGCCCGGATAGTTTTCCAGCGCCAGGTTCAGCGCCTCGATCGATTCCATGTCCAGGTGGTTGGTCGGTTCGTCCATGATCAGCACGTTCGGCTTCTGCAGGATCAGCTTGCCGAACAGCATGCGACCTTGCTCACCACCGGAAATAACTTTGACCGACTTGAGGATCTCGTCGTTGGAGAACAGCATGCGGCCCAGCGTGCCGCGGATCATCTGCTCGCCCTGGGTCCACTGACCCATCCAGTCGAACAGCGTCACGTCGTCTTCGAAATCGTGGGCGTGGTCCTGAGCGTAGTAGCCCAGTTCCGCGGCATCGGTCCATTTCACGCTACCGGCATCCGGGGTCAGTTCGTTGACCAAGGTGCGCAGCAGGGTGGTTTTGCCGATACCGTTCGGGCCGATGATCGCGACGCGCTCGCCGGCTTCAACCTGGAAGCTGAAGTCCTTGAACAGCGGCTTGCCATCGAAACCCTTAGCCATTTTTTCGACCATGACTGCCTGACGGTGCAGCTTCTTGTTCTGCTCGAAACGAATGAACGGGCTGACGCGGCTGGAAGGCTTGACCTCGGCCAGCTGGATCTTGTCGATCGCCTTGGCGCGGGAGGTGGCTTGCTTGGCTTTCGAGGCGTTGGCCGAGAAGCGGCTGACGAACGATTGCAGTTCGGAAATCTGCGCTTTCTTCTTGGCGTTGTCCGACAGCAATTGCTCGCGGGACTGAGTCGCCACGGTCATGTATTCGTCGTAGTTGCCCGGGAACAGACGCAGTTCGCCGTAATCCAGGTCAGCCATGTGCGTGCACACGCTGTTCAGGAAGTGACGGTCGTGGGAGATGATGATCATCAGGCTGTTACGCTGGGTCAGGATGTTTTCCAGCCAGCGAATGGTGTTGATGTCCAGGTGGTTGGTCGGTTCGTCGAGCAACAGCACTTCCGGATCGGAGAACAGTGCCTGCGCCAGCAGCACACGCAGTTTCCAGCCTGGCGAGACTTCGCTCATCGGGCCGAAATGCTGTTCCAGTGGAATGCCCAGACCCAGCAACAGTTCGCCGGCGCGGGATTCGGCGGTGTAGCCGTCCATCTCGGCGAATTCGGTTTCCAGCTCGGCGACGGCCATGCCGTCTTCTTCGGACATTTCCGCCAGCGAGTAGATGCGATCGCGCTCGGCCTTGACCTTCCACAGCTCCTCGTGACCCATGATCACGGTGTCGATCACGGTGAATTCTTCGTAGGCGAACTGGTCCTGGCGCAGCTTGCCCAGACGCACGTTCGGCTCAAGCATGACCTGGCCGCCGGACGGATCGAGATCGCCACCGAGGATTTTCATGAAGGTCGACTTGCCGCAACCGTTGGCGCCGATCAGGCCGTAGCGATTGCCCGCGCCGAATTTGACCGAAACGTTTTCGAAGAGCGGCTTGGCGCCGAACTGCATCGTGATGTTAGCTGTGGAGATCAATTACCTTACCTATCAATGGTTTAGAGCTGGTCATATGTGCCTGATACCGACTTGATACCAATCTGGAGCTTTTCCGGCTCCGCCCAGTCTGAGCTTGAGTTGAGCCAACGCGCATGCGCCGCCAGCAACCTTTGGCCGTGGTGGCCAGGCTGCTGAGCGATGCATGCGGGGATCATGTTGGACATTGCGCGCATTGTCGCATAATCAAGAAGGCAGTTGTATGGCGACGCGACAAGCCATCGCCCGCCACCGGCGATGGCAGGCAGCGGGCGGTGCGACCCGCCTCAGGGCAACGCGGGTTTCAATTGGCCTGTTGAGCCCACTCGGTTTGCAGCTGGTTGCATTGCCAGCGCCACGCGTCGGCGAGCATTGTTTCCAACGAGTGGCGCGTGCGCCAGGCCAGTTCATCGGCGGCTTTTTGCGGGTCTGCCCAGCAGCAGGTCACATCGCCCGGTCGGCGTGGCTTGAACGCCAGCGGAATCGGCACGCCGCTCACCCGTTCAAAGGCGCTGACCAGTTCCAGAACGGAGTAGCCGCGTCCCGTTCCGAGATTCCAGATATTCACCCCGCTGCGTTGACCCAACGCCTCAAGGGCGCAGGTGTGTCCCTGCGCCAGGTCAACGATATGGATGTAATCGCGCACGCCGGTCCCGTCCGGCGTTGCGTAGTCCGTACCGAACACAGACAAAGCCTCGCGTTGGCCACTCGCGACCTGCAGCAGATAAGGCAGCAGATTATTCGGCTGGTTGAGTGGCGCCTCGCCCAAAAGACCTGAGGGATGCGCGCCGATCGGATTGAAGTAACGCAGCAGGCCAATGGACCAGCGCGGATCGGAGCTGGCGACACTTTTCATGATGTTTTCCGCCATCAGTTTCGACATCCCGTAGGGATTGGTCGGTTGCCCGGTGGCACATGATTCGTTGATCGGCATCGTCGTGCAGTCGCCATACACCGTTGCCGATGAACTGAACACCAGCGTGAACACACCGGCCTGGGCCATCGCCTGGCACAAAGTCAGGCTGCCGCCAACATTATTGTCGTAGTAGCGCAACGGCTCATGCACGCTTTCACCAACGGCCTTGAGTCCGGCGCAATGCACCACCGCATCGACCGGGTAATCGCGTAGCAGCGTATCGAGCAAGTGCCGGTTTCGCACATCGCCCTGAACGAATCCGGGCCGCCTGCCGGCCAGCGTACTGATGCGGTCGATGGCTGAACGTCGGCTGTTGCACAAGTTGTCCAGAATCAGCACGTCCTCGTCTTTGTTCATCAGCTCCAGTGCGACGTGCGCACCGATGTATCCCGCACCGCCCGTTATCAAGATCATGCGCCCGCCCTCAATCACGATGATTTTTTCGCTGGCTGTTTCGTTGACGTGCCGCCGTCGCAGCGGCAGCAGCAACGTTGCCTGTTGAAGGGTAGGGGGCACTTTCAGTGCGGAGTTCAAACCGGTTGGCCAGCCGGTATGTGCAGTTCATCGGCTTCGATCACGGATCTTTTGAACGCCTTGTGAACGCCGTGTTTCCAAGTTTCAAGAGCCGTACGGACTCATCGAGAGATGCCGGACACCCGTTGTTTCACGGGTGTTACGGCCCGATGGCTCGACCTTGAGCCGTCTTTCCTTCTCTTGATAAGGGCCTTGCCATGAACCTTGCCGAACAACCTGAACAGTCTCCGATTCTCACTGCACAAAATGTTGTCGAACTGTCGCCACAGCTTCGACCCACACTGGTGTGCCTGTCTCACTTGCGCT
Source organism: Pseudomonas sp. SWRI81 (assembly GCF_014268545.1). NCBI lineage: Bacteria > Pseudomonadati > Pseudomonadota > Gammaproteobacteria > Pseudomonadales > Pseudomonadaceae > Pseudomonas > Pseudomonas sp. SWRI81. The sequence continues at coordinate 23,383 of NZ_JABWQS010000033.1, read as the reverse complement.
GGGGATTTGTCTTCCAGCGACCGCAGCACGTGATGTCGCGTCTGGCGAAAAACTACGACGTGATCTTCTTTGAAGAACCGGTGATTTCGCCTGGCGATACGCCCTGGCTGGACACCTCGACCCCGGCAGAAGGAATCCAGGTGGTGGTCCCGCACATGCCCGAGGGCATGAGTCATGAAGCCATCGTGCAGGCACAGCGCAGTTTGCTTGACCAGTTGCTGGCCGGACGGGCGCAGGGCGAGCTTCTGCTCTGGTATTTCACCCCGATGAGCCTGGCTTTTACTGATCACCTGGACGCTCAGGTCACGGTCTACGACTGCATGGATGAGTTGTCCGCGTTCAAGGGCGCACCGGCGCAACTGATCGACATGGAACGGCTGTTGATGGGCAGGGCGGACGTCGTGTTCACCGGCGGTGTCAGTTTGTGGGAGGTCAAGCAACGCCAGCATGGCAACGCTTACCCGGTGCCCAGCAGTGTCGATATCGCGCACTTTGCGGTAGCGCGCCAGGCCTTGCCGGAACCTTCGGATCAGGCGCCGATCGCGCGGCCACGCCTGGGTTTTTTTGGCGTCATCGATGAGCGTTTCGATATTGAGTTGATCGAGCAAGTGGCACAGCGGCGCGCCGACTGGCAAATCGTGCTGGTCGGGCCGGTCGTCAAGATCGACCCGCAGACGCTGCCGCGACGGCCGAACATTCATTACCTGGGCGCCAGGCAATACGCGGAACTGCCGGCGTATCTCAGCGGTTGGGACGTGGCGCTGATGCCGTTCGCGCTCAACGCTTCCACACGTTTTATCAGCCCGACCAAAACCCCGGAATATCTGGCCGGCGGGTGCCCGGTGGTGTCGACGCCGATCCACGACGTCATCAGCGGCTACGGGCAAAGCGGCGCCGTGTTCATCGCGGGCACGGCCGAGGCGTTCATCGAAGCCATTGAACGCGCGTTGGCGCTCAAAGGCACCGACGAATTTCTGCAAAAAGCCAACGCGGCCATTGATGGCATGTCTTGGGACAACACCTGCCGTTTCATGAAGGAGCAGATCGAATGCCTCAGATAACCCTTGAAGCCGCCCGATCGGGCCCATCCCGCCAAGGCGCAGACGGTGCCTATGACTACCTTATCGTGGGTGCCGGGTTTGCCGGCAGTGTCATCGCCGAACGGCTGGCCGAAGGTCTCGGTCGCCAGGTGTTGCTGATCGATCGTCGCGATCACATCGCCGGCAACGCCTACGACCACTACGATGCGGCAGGCCTGCTGGTGCACCGTTACGGTCCGCACATCTTCCATACCAACGCCCAGCGCATCGTCGACTACCTGTCGCGTTTCACCCAGTGGCGCCCCTACGAACACCGGGTGCTGGCCAAGGTTGACGGTCAGTTGCTGCCGATCCCGATCAATCTGGCGACGCTCAACGCGCTCTACGGTTTGTCGATGACGTCGGCACAGGCCGAACAGTTTCTGGCCGAGCGCGCGGAACCGGTGGCGACGATTCGCACTTCCGAGGACGTGGTGGTCAACCAGATCGGTCGCGAACTGTATGAAAAATTCTTTCGCGGCTATACCCGCAAACAGTGGGGGCTCGATCCTTCGGCGCTGGACAAGTCGGTCACCTCGCGGGTGCCGACTCGCACCAATGAAGACGATCGTTATTTCACCGACACGTTCCAGATCATGCCCCGGGACGGTTACACGCGGATGTTCGAGCGGATGATCGATCACCCGCGAATCGATCTGCTGTTGAGCACCGACTTCAAGCAAGTGCGCCATGCCGTGAAGTTCAGGCACGTTATCTACTGCGGGCCGATCGATGAATATTTCGACTTTCAGTTGGGTCGCTTGCCCTATCGTTCGTTGCGCTTCGAACACCAGACGCTGGAGCAGGAACGCTATCAACCGGTGGCGGTGGTCAATTTTCCTGACCCCGAGGTGCCGTACACGCGCATCACCGAGTACAAACATCTGACCGGGCAGACTCATCCGCGTACCAGCATCAGTTACGAATTTCCCTGTGACGACGGCGATCCCTATTACCCCGTGCCACGGCCTGAAAATGCCGAGTTGTACAAACGCTATCGGGCGCTCGCGGAGCAAACGCCGAACGTGACGTTTCTCGGCCGCCTGGGCACCTACAAGTACTACAACATGGATCAGGTCGTCGGGCAGGCGCTCGCGCTGTACCGCGATATTGAAGCGCAGAGCGCAGCGTTGCCGGCCGAAGCGGGGCTGGACGCCTGATGACGGCACAGTCGAAGGGTGACGGACGCGAACCCGCCGAGCGTGTGCATCGCACGCTCTTCGACAGCTTCGTGATGGCCGGCTACGAGTGTTCCAGCCATCGGCGCCGGGATGGCCGGCGTCTGGACTTGCTCTGCAGCACAGGCCATGCGCAATGGGCGGACAGGGATTATCGGCATCTGAGCGATTTGAATATCCGTTGCGCGCGGGACGGACTGCGCTGGCATTTGATCGAGCGCAGTCCGGGTCGCTACGACTGGAGCAGTTTTCTGCCGATGCTCAAAGCGGCGCAAGGCCGGCAATTGCATGTGGTCTGGGACCTCTGCCATTACGGCTACCCGGATCACCTGGATATCTGGCAGCCGTCCTTCGTCGAGCACTTCGCCCGGTTCGCCGGGGCCGTGGCGCGATTGATGATCGACGAGGGTGTCAGCGTGCCGTTTTATTCGCCGATCAACGAAATATCGTTCTGGAGTTGGGCGGGGGGTGACGTCGGTTATTTCAACCCCGGCGCCCAGGGACGCGGGCAAGAACTCAAGCATCAATTGGTGCGGGCAAGCATCGCCGCGATCGAAGCGATTCGAGCGCACGCGCCTGCTGCGCGGTTCGTGCAATGCGACCCACTGATCAACGTCATCTCGGCTTCGCGGCGCAGCGAGGACAGGGAACACGCCGAGCGCTACCGGCTGGCACAGTTCGAAGCCTGGGATTTGCTCACCGGGCGCCAGTGGCCCGGACTGGGCGGTCAAGAGCATTACCTGGACATCATCGGTGCCAACTTTTACCCGCATAACCAGTGGTATTTCGAGGGGGCTCGGATCCAGCGCGGTGAGCCGGATTACCGCCCGCTGGCCGGCATGCTCAAAGAGCTGCATCAACGTTACCAGCGACCGTTACTGATTTCAGAAACCGGGGCGGAGGATCTCGAGCGGGTGCCCTGGCTGCGTTATGTCGTCGATCAAGTGCGGTTGGCGCTCGAGCGTGGGGTGCCGGTGCAAGGCATTTGTTGGTATCCGTTTCTCGATTATCCGGGTTGGGATGATGACCGTTATTGCCCCACCGGCGTCTTCGGTTACCCCGATGGCGAAGGTGAGCGCGCAGGTTTTCATCCGTTGTGCGTCGAGCTTGCCCAAGTTGGCGCACAGATCAACGCATGCACGCACGGCATTGATGGCAAGCAACGGGAGCGTTGGCAGCGATGAACTTTCAGCACTTGCGTGACGCGCCACTGCCGGCCACCGCCAGCGCATTTTTATGGCGTTACGTCAGGGTGCGTCCGTTCCATTTCAGCGCCATGTTGTCGCTGGTGATTGGCGCTGCGTGTTGTGCGGTGGCGGTGCAGTACGGCATGAAAATGCTCGTCGATGCGATGGCCGGAGACGCGCAGACCGAGCAAGTGTGGCGCGCGTTCAGCCTGTTCATCGCGTTGATCGTTGTCGAAAATGTACTGTGGCGCCTGGGCGGCTGGGTGGGTTGTCACACCGTGGTCGGCAGTTGCGCGGATTTGCGCGTGGATCTTTTTCATCACCTGACCGGCCACCCGATGCGCTATTTCAAACGGCACTTCAGCGGGTCGCTGGCCAACCGGGTGGCCGCGGCGGGCGGTGCCGCCGATGTTGTCTACGGCGGCTTGGCGTGGCGCATCGTCCCGCCGTGTGTGGATTTTCTCGGTGCGGTGGTGGTGTTGTTTGCGGTCCGCGATTCCATGGCGCTGGCCTTGATCGTCTGCGTGTTGCTGGTGGCGGCATTGCTCACGGTGGTCGGCGTGCGCGGCCGGAATCGCCACATCGCTTTTGCCTCGCAGTCGGCGCGCGTCGGTGGCGAGATCGTCGACCTGGTGTCCAACGTCTGGACCATCAAGGCGTTCTCCGGCCGTGAACGCGAACGCCAGCGCCTGGAGCGCGAGATAGGCGTGGAGGCCCGCGCGCATCGGCGCAGCTGGATTTACCTGGAAAAGGCGCGGGTGCTGCACGATATCTGCCTGTCGATCATGGCCGGCGCAATGCTGGGGTGGGCGATCCTGTTGTGGCGCCAGGGTGAAGTCACCGCGGGCGATGTGGTGATGGTCAGCGCGCTGACGTTCCGCATCCTGCACGGCTCGCGCGACCTTGCGTTGGCGCTGGTCGACACCAGCCAGCAAATGGGCGTGATTGCCGAGACGCTCGGGATCATCGCTCAACCGCACGAGCTGCGCGATACGCCGCACGAGCTGGCACCGACGCGCGGCAGCATCAAATTGCTCGACGTCAGCTATGCCTACCCGGACGGCTGCCAAGTGTTCAAGCATTTCTTCCTCGACATTGCGGCCGGGCAAAGCGTTGGCATTGCCGGCACCTCTGGCTCGGGAAAGTCGACCTTGCTCAGCTTGTTGCAACGCCTGGATGACGTGCAAAGCGGCGTCATCCTTATCGATGACCGCGACATCCGTTCGGTCAGCCAGGACAGCTTGCGTCGACAGATTGCCGTCGTGCCGCAGGAGCCGGCCCTGTTCAATCGCAGCATTCTGGAAAATATCGGCTACGGCCAGCCTCACGCCACGGAGCAGCAGATTATCGATGCCGCGCGGCAGGCGTTCTGCGATGAGTTCGTGCAGGCCTTGCCCAACGGCTATCACACGTTGGTCGGTGAGCGTGGGGTGACGCTTTCCGGCGGCCAGCGTCAGCGCCTGGGCCTGGCCCGGGCCTTTCTCAAGGACGCGCCGATTCTGATTCTCGACGAGGCGACGTCGGCGCTGGACTCGGATTCCGAAGCGATTATCCAGCGCGCCCTCACCAACCTGATGCGTGGCAGAACGGTGCTCGCGGTGGCGCACCGGCTCTCGACCATTGCCAGCTTCGATCGGGTGCTGGTCCTGGAGCGAGGCGAGATTGTGCAAGACGGCCCGCCTGATGAACTGCGTCTTCGCCAAGGACGCTTTCGCACGCTCTGGCAGATGCAGGCGATGTTGCAGGAGCGCTGAGGGTTGTGCTGGTTTTGCCAGCTTCGCTGCGCTCGTCGGCAGGTCGGGGTGCTTCACCGCTCATCGGGTTTCAGCACAATAAAACCGATGTTTTTCCTCGATTTTCTGGTCATCTCCTTGAGACCGCAAACCTTTGCATACGGCCGTTTCGCTGTGAAACGCCATCCGTCGAGACAGCGGAATGGGCGGATCGCGGACGCAGTCGACTTTGAACAGCGGGCCTCGACAGCCATTGCGTGTTGACTGATGAAGGAGAGCAACTGATGACCAAAATTGACAATCTGCTGGATAACAAAGGCACCCCGCTGGACAAGCAGACGTTTACCTGGCGCGAACTGGCCGGCAAGCCGATCAGCAAGCTGGATGACGATGCGTTCACCCGCGTGCGGGTGATCCTGATGAATGGGGTAGAGTCCGACGCCCTGCGACTCAAGCATTTCGGGGCGCGATTTCACAAGGAACTGCAATTGCCGCTCGCGCAGATTCGCCGCGCCGAGCAGCATCAGATGACCTCGATCAACTGGCTGCTCTCGGCCGACCATTCGCCACTTGAAACCACGGTGGCCTATGAGCAAGTGGCGATAGAAGTCACGGCGGCGGTCGCACAAAACGAGCCGGATCCGTATCAGGCGCAGACCTACCGGTTTGGCCTGCTCGAAGACTTCGATCACTTGTATCGCTACGCGGCCATGCTCGACCGGCTCGAAGGCAAGGATGCCAATAACATCCTGCAAGGCTACACGGATCTGGTGCCCGGTCGGCCGACCAGCGAACACCACCGCGCACCCGGCGACGACTTGCGCGACAACTACGAAAAAGACAGCGCGGCGCTGATCACCAAAATCCATGCCGCGCTGATTACCGGCGCCGAATACCAGACGCACGATTACTACATGAACATCGGCCCGCTGTTTGCCGATCCGGTGGCGCGTGCGCTGTACGCCGAGATCGCCTCCGTCGAAGAGCAACACGTCACCCAGTACGGGTCGTTGCAGGACCCCGCCGAGACGTTCATGGAAAAGTGGTTGGTCCACGAAGCGATGGAGGTCTACACCTACGCCAGTTGCGCCGAGCAGGAGGAAAACCCGCGGTTGAAAGCGATGTGGGAACGTTTTGTCGACTACGAACTGGGGCACCTGAACCTTGCGTGTGAACTGTTCAAAAAGTACGAACGACGCGATCCCGCCGAAGTGCTCGCCGGGCCACTGCCGCGCATGATCGAGTTCAAGAGTCAGCGAGATTTCGTGCGCGAAACCTTGTCGCGCGAGGTTGACCTGCGGGCGCATGGCATCGACTACGTGCCCAAGGAACGCGAAGCACGGCCCTCCCTTGATTACCGCGCTCAGCTCAACAGCGAAGGCGTGCCCGCCAATATCGTCTCGGCCGGTTACACCTTCAAACCCGGTACGGAACTCAACGAAGTGGGAGAACAGCAATGAGCGAACCTCAAGTAACCCTCGGCACCAATCGCACCGGTGTTCAAACCTCGCCAGAAGGCACGGCTCGTCAACTGGAGGCGACCCGAATGTTTCCGGCCGATGTGCCGGGCGACATGAGCGACTACACCGCTGAACGTGAACGCGCGATTCGCGAGGCTGACCTGATCGGTTCGGTGCCGCCGCCGGCAACCACCAAAGGCATGGTCAAGACTGCGATAGACAAAACCATCGGCAAAGCCCCGGAAGTGCTGATCGACAAACTCGGCGAGCGTCTGGCGTTCGAGCGTACCGGCGTGCGCCTGTATGAAGCCATGGTCGCCAAGGCCACGTCGGCACCCGGCGCCGATCCGGCGCTGGTCGACACGCTACGGCAGATTCAGGCCGAGGAGCTGGAGCACATGAACATCGTGCGCGAAGCCATCGAAACCCTTGGCGGCGATCCCACTGCGATGACGCCGTGCGCGGACGTGGCCGGCGTCAAGGCGATGGGTGTGCTGCAAGTGTTGACCGATCCGCGCACCACCGTGTCGCAGTCGATGAGTGCGATCCTGACCATTGAACTGGAGGACAACGCGGCTTGGGAGTTGCTCATCGAACTGGCGCAAAAGGGCGGTCATCCGCTGATCGCCAAACGCTTCAAGCACGCACTGGACCAGGAAGAAACACACCTGGCCACGGTTCGCCAGATCATTCGCAAAGACCTGCTCGACCAAGTGAGCTGAGCCGTGTGCAACGCGTGGTTTCACATCAAGCGTGATGTGAAACCACCGACTCGAGAAGGACACCGCCGTGAGTGAAACCGATCTTGAAATGGAACTGAAAGCGTGGCGCCTGTTGCTGGAAGACGACGCCTATCGCCTGGATTTTCCGGAGGATTATCACCGCACGCTGATTTCGCGGACCGACGAATTGCTGCTGCACGAGTGGATCACTCGCGACGACTGGCAATTGCTGAAAAACGCGGCGGACGACGCCTATGAATTCACTGTGCAAAGCCTTGCGCGCGAACAGCGAGATTGCCTGAAGACCTCGTCGCTACGGTTGCCGAAAGGTCCCGCAGGATCCGGCATAGCCTCAGAGGAGAATGACGATGACTGACGAAAACACGGACCCCAGCACGCGGAGTATTTCACCATGCAAGTACAAGTAGACAGTAACCATATCGAAGGCAGCGCCGAACTGCAGGAGTGGGTGGGTAGCCTGGTGGTCGATGAGCTGGACCGCTACTCATCGTTTTTGACCCGGCTGGAAATTCACGTTGGCGATGTCAATGCGCAAAAAGCCGGAGCGCAGGACAAGCGCTGCCAGATCGAGGCCCATCCCAAGGGGCACACCTCGCTTTCAGCCACCCATCACGCCGAAAGTCTCGAGCTGGCCGTCGCCGGCGCGGCGAAGAAAGTCAGCCATGCCCTTGAGCATCTCGTGGGGCGCTTGTCGCCGCGCGTCGAATCCACCGGACGCCTGACGGCACCGCCGGTGCGGGAAGATTCGCCAGCGGAAATCGACGCCCTGCTCGAGGACGAGTTCCTCGCCAAACAAGCTGATCTGGAGAAAGAGTAAGGAGTGTTGTCATGGCCCGGATTCAACCGTTTACCCACGAGACGCTGGGCACGCTGCTGGCGCTCAGTGGTCGTCTCAACCTCAGCCTGTTCATGCCGGCTCATCGAACCTTTCCGGAGCGCACGCAAGACCCGATCCGCTTCAAGAACCTGATCAGGCAACTGGAAGGTCTGCTTGAGGAACACAGTCCCGAGGCAGACAAGGATCGTCTGCTCGCGCCGTTTCATGAGCTGCTCGACGATCAGGCGTTCTGGAACACCTGCCCGGCGTCCATCGCGGTGTTCGCTGGCGATGAGCACTTCATCGTTCTGGGGCTGCAGCAGGCGGTGCGCGAGATCGTCATCGTCAACAGCCACCCGTATCTCAAGCCGTTGCTGCGGCTGGCACCGGTGACCGATCGCTGTCAGGTGCTTTGCCTGTCCCGCGATAGCGTGCGGATGTACCAAGGCACGGCGCAGCAGATGGAGGAGGTCGAGCTGCCTGAGGCGGTTCCCACCCGCCAGGTCGACGCGCTTGGCGACGAGCTGACGCCGCGCGATCAACAGGGCCACCCCGACGGTTTCAGCGGTGGCGGCGAGCGCGGTGACCCGATGATGCATGAGTCGGGCGGCGGCGGTAAGCAAGACGAAATCAACATCGACCGCGAGCGCTTCTTCCGCGCTGTCGACAAGGCGATTACCGAACACTGCTCGCGCCAGTGCTGCCTGCCGCTGGTGCTGGTCGCTCTGGCGGAAAACCAGGCGGTTTTTCGTGCCGTAAGCCATAACCCGTTTCTGTTGCCTGATGGCATCGAGCGCGATCCGGCGACGATGCAGCCGGCGCAGCTCGCCGCGGCTTGCGCAACCTTGTTGCGCCAGCGCCACGACGATGCACTGGACAAAGCGCTCGATCGCTTTGGCGTGGCGCGCGGTCAAGGGGCCGTAGGGCGCGACTTGCCGGACATTGCCAAAGCAGCGGCGGAGGGCAGGGTGGCTTTGTTGCTGGTTGAGGCCGAACGTGAGATTGCCGGCAGCCTGGCGGCCAATGCAATCAATCGCGACGCGTCGCCCGGCGCAAAAATTCATTCGGAGGACATACTCGACGAGCTGATTCTGGCGGTAATCCGCCAGGGCGGCGAAGTGGTGGTTGTACCGCCCGAGCGCTCGATGCCGACCGAGACGGGCGCAGCCGCCGTTTACCGTTACTGATCACTCGGGCCGAATGCCGGCGCAAGGATTTCAATCTTTGCGCCGGCATGATCGGTTCTTTTCAACGGGAGGTGACGAGCCACGGCCGGCGCTTGTTCGCAAGCGCCGCACAGTTTTTCACAGATGAAGGTTCACTATCGGTTACAAAGTGTGGCTAAAATGCCATCTTTTCACCGAGCGTCCGGTTACGGCGCGGGCCAGGGACGTGCCATGTGTATTCAGACCGCTGCATAAGACGCTGGGCCTCAGGCCGCCGGGGCGCGCAGTTTGTTCACTTCTGACGTGTGACGATTTCCGTGAAACTCATCATTGCTGCTATCTATGTCATTTCCATTGCCTACGTTCATTTGCGTGGACGTGTCCGCCACAAGCTGGGACGGCAACTGAGTGACCACTCGACGTTTCTCGCGCCGATCAACTGCTTCCTTTATCTGTTCTCGAAAATCCCCAACAAGCCATATCTGGATCCGGCGGATTTCCCCGATCTGCGCCCGCTGCAGGCGCACTGGGAAGAGATTCGCGCCGAAGGTCAGAACCTGTTGCGTGCTGGCGAGATCAAGCGCTCGAACCAGTACGACGATGTCGGCTTCAACTCGTTTTTCAAGACTGGCTGGAAACGTTTCTACCTGAAGTGGTACGGCGACAGCCATCCTTCGGCGATGAAACTGTGTCCGCGCACCACTGAACTGGTGCAGAGCATCGGGTCGATCAAAGCGGCGATGTTTGCCGAACTGCCACCGGGTTCGAAACTGGTGCGCCACCGCGACCCTTATGCAGGTTCCTACCGCTATCATCTGGGCCTGGACACGCCGAACGACGCCGGTTGCTACATCAATGTCGACGGTGAGAATTACCACTGGCGCGATGGCGAAGCGGTGATGTTCGATGAGACGTTTATCCATTACGCGGAAAACACCACCGACAAAAACCGCATCATTCTGTTCTGCGACATCGAGCGCCCGATGAAATATCGCTGGGCGGCGGCGTTCAACGGCTGGTTCAGCCGTACCGTGATGTCGGCGGCAGGTGCGCCGAACGATGCCGGCGACAAGACTGGCGGCATCAACCGCTTGTTCACCAAAATCTACAAGATTCGTTTGCGTGGCAAAGAGTTGAAGAAACGTAATCGCACGCGGTATTACCTGGAGAAATGGGCGATTTTCGCTGGGTTGCTGGCGATCTTCATTCTGATCTGATTCCTTGGTTGGCCTTGCTGGCCCCTTCGCGAGCAAGCCCGCTCCCACATTGGTCTTGAGTCGGATGCAGCATTGGAATTCACTCAAATCCACTGTGGGAGCGGGCTTGCTCGCGAAGGGGGGCTGACATTCAATACCGATCTACCGGGTTCACCGCTCAGCCACCTGACGCCTTCCTGGTCTTCTTCGCCGGCGCCGCCTTAGCGCTTGATTTGGCCTTGGGCTTGGCCGGTGCTTTCCCGCCAAGACTGCGTTTAAGCAGCTCGGTCAGATCGATAACATCGGCTGTCTTGCGCTCTTCCTGGCCAGCCTCTGTCTCGACGTCCTCGATCTTGCCTTCGTGGGCCTTCTTCTCGACCAGGGCCATGATCTTGTCTTCGAATTCATCCTTGTAGTCTTCGGGACTCCAGTCGCCGCTCATGTCTTCCACCAGCCGTTTGGCCATGTCCAGCTCGCCCTTGGCCAACTGCGGCTTGGTCACTTCGCTGCCCAATGCCAGCTCATCGAGGCTGCGCACTTCCTGCGGCCAGCGCAACTTCACCAGCACCAGCGCCGACTCCAGCGGCATCAATGCCGCGAGGTATTGCCGCGTATGCAGCACCACGCGGGCGAGGGCGACCTTGTTGGTCTTGCTCAGGGTCTCTCGCAGCAAGGCATAGACCTTGCCACCGCGCTTGTCGGGGGCCAGGTAGTAAGGCGTGTCGATGTTTTGCAGGGGAATCTGCTCGGCGTCGACGAAGGAAAAGATGTCGATGGTCTGCGTCGAGACCGGATGCGCCGAGCGGATTTCCTCTTCGCTGAGCACCACATAACGGCCCTTTTCGTAGGCGACGCCCTTGACGATGTTTTCCTTGGTCACTTCCTTGCCGGTGACCTTGTTGATGCGCTTGTAGCCGACCGGGTCCATGCTGCGGCTGTCGAGCCAATCGAAGTCCACGCCTTGCGAGGATGTCGCTGAAACCAGCGCAACAGGGATGTGTACCAGTCCGAAGCTGATTGCGCCTTTCCAGATTGCCCGAGCCATGGTCAGTTCTCCGAGTGATGATCGGATGACCTGTGGCCGTTACGGAAAGTTTCCCCGGAATGCAGGGTTGGCCGTCACTTGGTCAAGTCGTGTTACATGTTGTTTAAGGCTGACGGGTTAACAAATCCGAACCCTGAGCGTAGCGTGGGCTCGAAGGCTCTATCCCCGGTCCATCGAGAGGCAGCGTCATGAACCGAATTGTGCTTGGCATCGTCGTCCTGGCCCTCAGTGTCGGTCTGGTTCAGGCGGACGTCCTGTTGGCTCAAAGCCCAACCGGCAACAGCAACAATCCCTATAACAGCCCGATCCGCCGGGCCAACCCCAACAGCATGCAGGGCACCCAGCCGAGCACGCCCCCGGTCCGCGCCCCCAATACCGTGCCGACGCCCCGTCAGCCCACCCTGGAAAACCGCGGCATCGGCAACGGTCAGCCGATTCGCTCGGTGCCGGCCAAACCGCCAACCTTCATTCCCAACCCGCCTCCGCGGGATACCGGCAGCAGCCGTTGAACGGCAGGACTGCGGTTCTGTCAGCCTTTCAAATGAACAAAAGGAACCGTGCATGTTGCGTAAAACCCTTCTAGCCACACTGTGTGCCGGCGCGCTGATCAGCACGCCGGGATTTGCCGCCGCGCCCAAAGAGCTGAACAGCGAACAGGGCACGCTCGAAGTCACCACCATTGCAGCAGGGCTTGAGCATCCTTGGGCGCTGGCTTTTCTGCCGGACCGTCAAGGCATGCTGGTGACCGAGCGGCCGGGCAATCTGCGCGTGGTGACTGCCGACGGGAAGCTGTCGGCGCCAATTTCCGGCGTGCCGCAGGTCTGGGCCAAGGGGCAGGGCGGTTTGCTCGATGTGGTGCTGTCGCCGGACTTCAAAGAGGATCGCCTGGTCTATCTGTCGTACGCCGAGGGCGGCGGCGCGGGAAACAAGGCTGGCACCGCGGTTGGGCGCGGGCGCCTGTCCGATGACTTGAAGAGTTTGAAGGATTTCAAGGTGATCTTCCGTCAGGAGCCGAAGCTCTCGGTGGGCAATCACTTCGGCTCGCGGCTGGTGTTTGACCGCGACGGTTATCTGTTCATCACCCTGGGCGAGAACAACGACCGGCCCACCGCGCAGGATCTCGACAAGCTGCAAGGCAAGATCGTACGCCTCTACCCGGACGGCAAGGTGCCGAACGACAACCCCTTTGTCGGCCAATCCGGTGTGCGCCCCGAGATCTGGGCCTATGGCCTGCGTAACCCGCAAGGCGCGGCGCTTAACCCGTGGACCGGCACACTGTGGGAAAACGAACACGGCCCGCGCGGTGGCGATGAAGTGAACATCATCGAGCGCGGAAAGAACTACGGCTGGCCGCTGGCAACCCACGGTATCAACTACTCGATGCAGCCCATCCCCGAAGCGCAGGGCAAGACTGTTGAAGGGGCGGTGGCGCCGCACCATGTCTGGGAGAAGTCACCGGGTGTCACAGGCATGACGTTCTATGACGCTGACCGCTTCAAACCGTGGCAGCACAACGCGTTCATCGGCGCGCTGGTCACTCAGGAGCTGATCCGCCTGCAGTTCGACGGCGACAAGGTGGTGCATGAGGAGCGCTTGCTGGGTGAACTCAACCAGCGGATTCGCGACGTGCGGCAAGGGCCGGATGGCTATCTGTATGTGCTGACGGATGACGAGAATGGCTCGCTGTATAAGCTGGGGCTGAAGTGAGTTGAAAAATCGTTTGATTCGATGATTTGTGTTGGATGATCTGGCGATTCGCGAGCAGGCTCGCTCCCACATTGAAATGCATTTCAATGTGGGAGCGAGCCTGCTCGCGAAGAGGCCGGACTGGCTGGCGCAAGACGTCAGCCAGTCCCGTATTTGGCCGAACCGCCGCCCCATGGCCTTGTTATAGTTCGGGCCTCATTTCCCGCCCGGTAAAAGGAACACTGCCATGCCTCAATACTCCGCCTTCAGCGTCGAACTGGCCGATAACATCGCTCATGTGCAGATCAATCGTCCGGAAAAGATCAACTCGATGAACGCGGCGTTCTGGAGCGAGATCATCGAAATCTTCCAGTGGATCGATGACACCGACGAAGTGCGCGTGGTGATACTCAGCGGCAATGGCAAGCATTTCTCCTCTGGCATTGATCTGATGATGCTCGCCGGCGTTGCCAATGAACTGGGCAAGGACGTTGGCCGCAACGCGCGTTTGCTGCGGCGCAAGATCCTCGCCCTGCAAGCCTCGTTCAATGCCGTCGACCACTGCCGCAAGCCGGTACTGGCGGCGGTTCAGGGTTATTGCCTGGGCGGTGCGATCGACCTGATCGCCGCCTGTGACATGCGCTACGCCGCCGAAGATGCGCAGTTCTCGATCAAGGAAATCGATATCGGCATGGCCGCCGATGTTGGCACTTTGCAACGGTTGCCGCGGATCATCGGAGACGGCATGCTGCGTGAACTGGCGTACACCGGACGCACCTTCGGCGCTGACGAGGCCCGCAGCATCGGCTTGGTCAATCGCGTCTACAGCGACAAGGACGCGTTGCTTGAAGGCGTATTCGACATCGCCCGCGACATCGCTTCGAAGTCGCCGATTGCGGTCACCGGTACCAAGGAAATGATCAGCTACATGCGCGACCATCGCATCGACGACGGCCTCGAATACGTTGCCACCTGGAACGCCGCCATGCTGCAATCGAACGACTTGCGCGTGGCCATGGCCGCCCATATGAGCAAACAGAAACCCGAATTTCTGGACTGAGAAACCATGACATCTCGCTGGACCACCGCAGTACTGGACACCGACCAACCCGGCGGCTGGGCCGTCGCGCGCAGCCCCGAAGGCTTTCTGTTCGATGACAATGGCGCACTGTTTCCACGGCAGTGGCTCAAGCGTCAGGACCTCTGCGTCCTTGCCGAACACGGCATTGGCCATCTCGACGGCGAGCCGGTCTACCTGCTCGAACTGCACCGTTCAAGCGAGGTGCCGGGATGCGGCTGGAAAGGTTTGCGGGCGTTCATGCTGGAAGGTGACCAGACGATCTATAAAGTGCTTGGTTACGCCGCGCAGATCGGCACCTGGGCCCGTGAGCATCGCTTCTGTGGCAATTGCGGACAAGCCATGACGCAAGTGCCACATGAGCGGGCGATGTATTGCCAGCCGTGTGACTTGCGCAGCTATCCGCGAATTTCACCGAGCATGATCGTGCTGATCACCCGCGGCGACGAAATCCTCCTGGCGCGCTCGCCGCGCTTCGTCGCCGGTGTCTACAGCACGCTGGCCGGCTTTGCCGAGCCGGGCGAGTCGGCCGAAGACTGCCTGATTCGTGAAGTGCGCGAAGAAGTGCAGATCGAGGTAAAGAATATTCAGTACATGGGCAGCCAATGCTGGCCGTTCCCGCATTCGATGATGCTCGGCTTTCACGCTGAATACGCGGGCGGCGAGATTGTCTGCCAGGAAGATGAAATCGAAGACGCCCAGTGGTTCAACGTGCATGCGCTGCCGCCGTTGCCGGCGTCCAGATCGATTGCACGCTACCTGATCGACGTCTACGTGGCGCGCCGCTTAGGCCACGCTGAACCAGTGCTGCCAGGCTAGGCGTACCGTCAGCCCGAGCACCACGGTGATGAACACCGGACGAATGAACTTGGCGCCGCCGCTGATCGCCGTGCGTGCGCCGAAGAACGCGCCGACCATGACCGACAGGCCCATGCACAGGCCGATGATCCAGTCGACTTGACCGGAAAATATGAACACCGACAACGCAGCAATGTTACTGACGAAGTTCATGCTCCGCGCCACGCCGCTGGCCTTGACCAGATCGATCGGGTAGAGCAGCAGGCTGCTCACCGTCCAGAACGCGCCAGTGCCGGGGCCGGCCACGCCGTCGTAAAAGCCGAGGCTGAAGCCTTGGGTCGATTGCCATTTCTTTTTGATCGGTGCGTCACTGTCCAGCGGCGCTTTCGGCGTGCCGCCAAACAACAGATACAGGCCACAGGCGAAGACGATCACCGGAAGCATTTTGTTCAGCCACTCCGCCGGCAAGTAATGAGCGACGATGGCCCCGGTGAGCGCGCCGACCAGGGTGCCGACAATCGCATGGGTCCACTGTCGCGGGTGGAACAGTTTGCGTTTGTAGAAGGTGAAACTCGCGGTGGCCGAACCGAATGTCGAACTGAGCTTATTGGTGCCCAGTACCAGATGCGGCGGCAGGCCGGCGGTCAGCAGGGCTGGCGTGGTCAACAGACCGCCACCACCGGCGATGGCATCGATGAAACCGGCAAGGAAGGCGACAGCGGCCAGAATGGCCAGGGTGGTGAGGTCAACGCTGAGTTCGAAGGGCATGGAATCGGCTTATTCGGCAGGGCGCAGAACGTGGGCTGCGGGGAGGGCTGCCATGTTACTCATTTCCAGGTGTTGCGGCGAGCCGTCGGGCCTCTTCGCGAGCAGGCTCGCTCCCATGGATGTTGTGTCGTACATATTCGCCGCATGACCATTGTAGGAGTGAGCCTGCTCGCGATGGCGGTGTGTCAGATGAGGAAATCTCACAGATATATCGCAATCGCGAGCAGGCTCACTCCTACATGGGATTTGTGTTCGCCTTAGAGACCGAGTTCGCTCAGCCCCGGATGCTCATCCGGGCGGCGGCCCAGCGGCCAGTGGAACTTGCGTTCGCTTTCCTTGATCGGCATGTCGTTGATGCACGCATAGCGCTGAAACATCAGGCCGTTCTCGTCGAACTCCCAGTTCTCGTTGCCATAGGAACGGAACCAGTTGCCCGAATCGTCGTGCCATTCATAGGCATAGCGCACCGCTATTCGGGTGTCGGAGTAAGCCCACAGCTCTTTGATAAGGCGATAGTCAAGTTCCCTGGCCCACTTGCGCGTCAAAAAAGCCTTGGCTTCTTCGCGGTTGTTGGCGAACTCGGCGCGGTTGCGCCATTGGGTGTCGAGGGTATAGGCCAGCGAGACCTTTTCCGGATCACGGGTATTCCAGCCGTCTTCGGCCAGACGCACTTTTTCGATGGCCGACTCACGGTTGAACGGGGGTAATGGCGGACGTACCTGGGCTGCAGCAGACATATCAGTCTCCCGATTTATAGAACAGTCAAACAACGGGTTCGGCTTATTAAGGCGTTACAGGTCCAATAACTTTCGCGCCATGCATTGCGCATTATCGGCGGCACCGTGATCACCCATCACAAGCGCTACGGTAATGGCACCGTCAATCAGGATCAGCAGCTGTTTGGCCAACAGTTGCGGGTGCTCGGCGCCATGTTCGGTACACAGCTCGCACACGTAGTCGAGCAACTTCTGTTTGTGTTCTTTGGCGACCAGACGAACAGGGTCACGCGCATCCCCGGTCTCGCCGCTGGTGTTGATAAAGGCGCAGCCGCGAAAGCCTTCCGAAGCGAACCAGCCCTTGAGTACGGTAAACAGGTTGAGCAGGCGATCGGCCGGGGTTTCGGCCTGGTCGACGGCGCTTCTGTACCAGTGCATCCAGCGCAGGTCGCGGCGTTGCAAGGCGGCGACGGTCAATGCGTCCTTGTCGGCAAAATAGCGGTAAATACTTTTTCTCGAGACGCCAGCGGTTTTCACCAGAAGATCCATGCTGGTGGCGGCAATGCCACTTTTGTAGATCAACTTTTCGGTGACATCCAGAATGATGTCGCGTGTGTTGGTGCGGGCTGATTCGTTCATGCAGCAAACAGTAGAACGGATGTTCTCCTTGGTCAATTGAATATTTCGGTGTTTCTGCAATCCCTTTCGCGAGCAGGCTCGCTCCCACAGGGGACTGCATTTCAAATGTGGGAGCGAGCCTGCTCGCGAAGAGGCCGGTGCAGACACCGACAAGACCCGACGCAGACGATGGTGTAAGCTCTCAAACTCTTCGGATTCGAACCCCTGCGAGCCTTATGCCGTTGCTTTTCAAACGTTCTCTGCTGCCCAAACTGCGCAGCTTTGCGCTGACCCCCGAGGCGGTCAGCATTGTGTCGAGCGCTGCCGAGTTCCGTCGTTGCCTGCTTGCGAAAATCGCCGCAGCGACCCAGCGCATCTACATCGTCGCGCTGTACTTGCAGCAGGACGAAGCCGGTCAGGAAATCCTTGATGCCCTGCACGCCGCCAAACTCAAGCGCCCGGAGCTGGAGATTGCCGTGGTGGTCGACTGGTTGCGGGCGCAGCGCGGGCTGATCGGTGCCGGCAAGCAGCCAGGCAACGCCGCCTGGTATCAGGACATGACCCGTACCCACCAGAGCGAAGTGCCGATCTACGGCGTACCGGTGCAAACCCGCGAACTGTTCGGCGTGCTGCACCTGAAAGGCTTTGTAATCGACGACAGCGTGGTGTACAGCGGCGCGAGCCTGAACAACGTTTATCTGCACAAGTTCGACAAGTACCGTTTCGACCGCTATCACGTGCTGCAAAACCAGGCGTTGGCGGATTCGATGCATCACCTGGTCAAGCACGGGCTGATCGAATCCAAAGCCGTGCACCGCCTCGATCTGCCGAACCTGCCGAGTACGCGCAGCCTGCGCAATGACATCGGCGATCTGCGCAGTCGCCTCAAATACGCCACTTACGACACCAGCGCCGGCAGCACGGCCAGGGAAGGCCTGTCGGTCAGCCCGCTGTTGGGCGTGGGCAAGAACAACCCGTTGAACCGGGCGATTCTCGAACTGATTGCCAGCGCGCAACAGCAACTGACCATTTGCACACCGTACTTCAACCTGCCGCTGGGGGTGATCCGTGAGATCAACCGCGCGCTGGCCCGTGGCGTGAAGATCGATATCGTAGTCGGCGACAAGACCGCCAACGACTTCTACATTCCGCCGAGCGAGCCGTTCAAGGTGATTGCGGCGCTGCCGTATCTGTACGAAATCAGCCTGCGCCGTTTTGCCAAGCGCCATCAGCGCAACATCGACAGCGGCCAGTTGAATCTGCACTTGTGGCGCGATGGCGATAACACCTATCACCTCAAGGGCATGTGGGTCGATCAGCGCTACACCTTGCTGACCGGCAACAACCTCAATCCCCGGGCGTTCCGCCTCGATCTGGAAAACGCGCTGCTGATCGATGATCCCAAAGGCGAGTGGCTGGAGCCGCGGGCGCAGGAGCTGGAAACCATCTTCCGCCATACCACGCGGATCGACAGCTTCCACACGCTGGAGACGCTGCCGGATTACCCGGCGGGGGTGGCGAAGTTTCTCAAGCGGGTGAGTCGTGTGCGGATTGAGCGGTTGTTGTATCGGATTTTGTAAGGGATCAAATTTGCAGTGCAGCCAAAACCGCTATCGCGAGCAGGCTCACTCCTACAGGGGAACGCATTCCAATTGTAGGAGTGAGCCTGCTCGCGATAGGGCCCTGACAGACGCTACAAAAGGTCAGTTAAGCCCCAACTTCCCACGCATCATCGACAAATCTTCCGCCAGCGTATTCACCGGTCCAACCAGCGCCTTGCGATCGTTGTCCTTGACCTTGTCGTAGGTTTCAAAGCCGCCATCGGCGGTCTTGTACCGGGCGAGGATCTTGTCGACAGTGGCAAAGTTTTTGTCGACCTTGGCCACAAACGCCTTGTCCTGCTGTTCGATCTGCGCGCGGAACAAATCGACAATCTTTTTCGCGCCGTCGATGTTGCCCTGGAAGTCATACAAATCAGTGTGGCTGTAGCGATCCTCTTCGCCGGAGATCTTCGTCGCCGCGACTTCCTCCAGCAGCGCCGCTGCGCCACCCACCACTTTTTCGGGCGGGAAGGTCAGGCCGGCGACACGGGTTTGCAGATCCTGCACGTCTTTGTTCAAACCGTCCGCCAGGCCATCCAGCCCCTTGGTGGATTTTTCCGCAAACAACGAATATTCAATGCGATGGAACCCGGTGAAGTCTTCAGCCTTCACGCCTTTTTCATGGTCGTCGACACGCGAATCGATGGACGCGTCCAGATCACTGAACAGCTCGGCAATCGGCTCGATCGACTCGTAATAGACACGGGTCGGCGCGTAGAGCTTTTGCGCGGTGGCCAAGTCGCCTTTTTTCACCGCATCGGTGAACTGCTGGGTGTGACTGGCGAGTTCGTCGAGCTTTTCCGTGACATAAATCTTGTAGTCCGACACCGGCCCCACCAGATCCAGCGGCGCCGTGGCGGCGAACGCCGACAGCGGGGTGTTGAGCAAACCAAGGGTCAGCAATAACGCAAGTGGCGTTTTTTTCATGGGGGCGGCTCCAGTGTCGGTTGGGTGTTATGCGGTTGTTTGGGCGGATGTGGCGGCAAGCAGTGAGCGACCGATGAAGTCGCGATCGCCGGTGACGCCCGGCAAGGTGAAGAAATAACCGCCGCCGACCGGTTTGAGGTATTCCTCAAGCGGCTCGCCATTGAGGCGGGTCTGCACGGTGATGAAGCCTTTTTCCAGATCGGCCTGGTAGCAGATGAACAGCAGGCCCATGTCGAGCTGGCCGTTTTTGTTGACGCCGTTGGAATAGTTGAACGGTCGACGCAGGATCAAGTTGGCCTGACTCGCGGCGGTGCGCGGGTTGGCCAGGCGGATGTGCGCGTCGAGCCGGGTCAGCTTGCCAGCCGGATCGTTGCGATAATCCGGGACCTCGCTTTCGCGGTGGCCGCCGATTGGCGCGCCGCTGCTTTTGACCCGCCCGAGAATGCTTTCCTGCTCCTGCAATGGCGTCCGGTCCCAGCGTTCGACGAAGTTGCGGATAATGCGCACCGCTTGATAGCTGCCGTGGGCCGCCCAGGCC
The DNA here is from genome assembly GCF_014268545.1 of Pseudomonas sp. SWRI81. NCBI lineage: Bacteria > Pseudomonadati > Pseudomonadota > Gammaproteobacteria > Pseudomonadales > Pseudomonadaceae > Pseudomonas > Pseudomonas sp. SWRI81. Next base: position 3,049 of record NZ_JABWQS010000033.1, on the reverse strand, counting down.
GGCTCATCGCTGCCAGGCTGCACCCAGACGATCCGGTCCATGGCTTTGCCATCGTTGGAATCAGGGTTGGCCGAACCATCGCGAAAACCGAGAAAATTGCGCGCCGATTGTGCCGGTACGCCGGGTTTGGTCGGCGCCTGGGGTGGTACGCTGCCTTCTTGTTTCCAACGCACCAGCAACAGGTCTGGCAGGTTTTTCACGATATCGCGCAGGGCGTGAATATTGGTGTCGGCGGTGTTCGCACAGAACTGCAGGCTCAGGTCGCCGTGGCAGCTGTCGGCATCCAGCGCATCGTTGGGAAAACCGACCATGCGTTGCAGACGTTTGGGTTTCACCGCGGCCAGACCGAAGCGCTCATCGAACAGCGATTCGCCCACCGATACGGTAATGGTCAGGTTGTCCGGGGTGACCACCGGGCCGAGAATCCCGGAGTCCGGCGGCGGCAGTTTCGGATCGATCTGCGCCACCGGGCCGCCCTTCATCAGAAAGGCGATGCGCTGGTTGAGGGTGCGAAACAGCCGCTCGAGGTCGTCGCGATCAGACGCCAACACATCGAACGCCACCAGCATGCCCGAGGCTGGGCGTGGGGTGACGATGCCCGTCTGGTGCACTCCGTGAAAATCGTGGCGATCTTCGGTCTTGTCGCTGCTCGGCGCTTCGGTCACCTGCGCCGTGGCGGCGGCCATGGCCGGGCAACTGAGGGCCGAACCGGCGAGGGCGACACCCGCGGCGCCCATGCCCATCAGGACGCGACGACGCTGCAGATTGAGGGGTTCGATTTCTTTCATCGCGATAGGTCTTCTGCTTACAGGCCGGAGAGGCCGAGGGCGGGGTCGATGCCGTTCAAAGCCGTGGCCAGGGCCTTGGCTTTGTTGGCAATCTGTTGGCGTTGCTCGGCGGATACGGCGTCGTAACTGACGTAGCCGTCGGCGGACTTCAGGGCGTTTAGCTGGCTGTCGAAGTCGCCCAGCGCCTGGTCGATGTCTGGCAACAGGTCAGCGGCGGATTTGCTCAGCATTGGCCGCAACAGGTCGACGACCTTATGCGCGGTTTGCGCGTTGGCGGCGAAACCGTTGAGATCGCTGTGGCTGTAACGCTCCTCTTCACCGCTGGCGGCGCGAACGTCGGCGAGGCTGTTGAGGTTGCGCACGACGATGCTGACCAGTTGCTCCGGTGGCAGTGACTGGGCGAGCAGCTGTTGTTTGAGCTCACTGACGTCGGCGAGCAGGCGCTGGGCAATCGGCGCAACGGTGTCGAGTTTGCGTTGCTGAAACAGGGCATATTCGAGGCGATGGAAACCGACAAAAGCCGGGTCCTGCTCGCGCTTTTCAAAGTAATCGGCGCGGGCATTGATGCGGTTATCCAGCTCGGCCAGACGCTGCGCCGCCGGCGCCAGACGCTGATAAGCGGCGCGCGCCGGCAGGTACACCGCTTGCGCCTGCGCCAGATCGCCACGGGCGATCGCCTGATCCAGCGCCGTCACTGCTTTGATCAAGGCGCTGCCCTGAACGGCCAGATACACACGGAATTCCGACAGCGGTCCTACGAACGCGACCATCGACGGCTTGGCCCTGGCGGCGGCATCGGAGGCTGCCGTCGGCGTCACGTGCAAAGTGCCGCGCGGGTTGCTGAGCAAGCCACAGGTGATTGCGTAGTCGCCCGGTTGCAGATTGGCGTTGATCACCTGGCTCAGGCCCGGCGCGATGTTTTCACGCTCTTCGACCACCAGCACGCCATCGAGAATCTCCCACTCGACCGCACGCTCGGAGCGGTTGACGATGCGGAAACTGGCGCGTCCGGCCGGCACTGTCAGCGCATTGGGTTCGCAGCTGTGCGGATGAATATTGACGACGATTTCGTCGTGGTTGTGTTGGCGCTTGGCCGCCGCCATTTTCGAGGCGTACCAGAACAGCCCGCCGGCGGCGATCATCAGCAGTACCGAGCCGGCCAGCGCCAAACGCAGGGCGCGGGGAGGCGAGGCCTGAGGGTTTTCAGTGTTAGACATGGGGGCTCTTTATTGGCTGGAAACGGAAGTCGTGGGCGCCGCTTGGCCAGGGGCCGGCAGGAAGAACATCACCAGCGCCACCAAGAGGTAAATCAGGTAGGCGCCGAGGGTGCTCACGGTTGGCGCATCCTGATAACCGAACATGCCGGCCAGCACCGAGCCGAGCGGGCCGTCCATCGGCAGTGTCGCGCTGAAGTCGAAAAGCACGGTCTGCAGATGATTCCACAGTCCGGCTTCATGCAACGCCTGCACCGAGTTGGCGAGAATCCCGGCGGCGACCACGAGGATGAACAGTCCGGTCCACTTGAAGAACGCCGAGAGATTCAGGCGCAGGCTGCCGCTGTAGATCAGGAAGCCGACGATCACCGCCAGCATCAGCCCGAGCAGGGCGCCGATCGGCGCGCCCGCACCTTCGCTTTGCTGGAACACGGCGAGCAGGAAGAACACGGTTTCCAGGCCTTCGCGAGCGACGGCGAAAAAGACCATGGCGATCAGTGCAATGACTTGATGGTTCGATGCCGTCAGCGCCTGATCCAGCGAGGCGTGCAGCGAATGCTTGATTGACCGCGCGACCTTGCGCATCCAGAACACCATTGAACTGAGAATGCCAACCGCGACCAAACCGACGACGCCTTCGAACAGTTCCTGCTGCTTTTGCGGGAATTCAGCGCTGACCAGTTCCAGACCACCGCCGACCAGCAGGGCGAGGGCGGCGGCGAGAAATACGCCAATCCACACGGCGGGCATCCACTGGCCACGCCCGGTTTGCTGCAGGTAGCTGGCGATGATGCCAACGATCAGCGCGGCCTCGATGCCTTCGCGCAGCATGATCAGAAAGGGAACGAGCATTCGGCAACCACGGTGATTTAGATAGGTGGCTAAGTTGTAACATAATGACACTCATTCCCAAATGGCATTGGTTGACATTTAGCTGAACCTGAGCTGAACAAACACAATCTTCGTTTCACACAGATCCCCTGTAGGAGTGAGCCTGCTCGCGATGGCGTTGTGTCAGCTAACAAGATGTGACTGATAGACCGATAT
>NZ_JABWQS010000032.1:0-66577 GCF_014268545.1 Pseudomonas sp. SWRI81 | reverse complement strand
CTCCCACAGGAATTTGCATTCCCAATGTGGGAGCGAGCCTGCTCGCGAAGAGGCCGGTACAGGCGAAGAAGATCTGTGATCAGACCGCCCGGATCACATGTTTGATTTCCTGAAAAGCCTGCAAGCCCCACGGTCCCAATTCGCGGCCGATGCTGCTTTGCTTGTAACCGCCCCACGCCGCCTGCGGGAAGATCACCTGCGGCGCGTTGAGCCACACCAGTCCCGCTTGCAGGGCAATGGCGACACGGTCGGCGGTCTCGGCGTTACGCGTCACCACCGTGGCGACCAGGCCGAACTGGCTGTCATTGGCCAGCGCAATCGCCTCGGCTTCACTGCTGAAACTGCGCACGCACAGCACCGGCCCGAAAATCTCTTCGCACCACAGCGCACTGTCCAGAGGCACTTGGGTGAAGACCGTCGGCTGCAAAAAATAACCGCGCGGCAGATGCGCCGGACGATTGCCGCCGCACACCAGCTTCGCCCCGGCGCTCAGGCCGCGATCGATGTGCCCGAGCACGCGCTGGTATTGCGCCTGATTGACCAGTGCGCCCATCTCCACATCCGGGTCGAATGGGTCAGCGACGCGAATCGCCTGCGCACGTTTTTGCAGACGCACGAGGAATTCATCCGCCAGTTCATCGGCAACCAATACGCGACTGGTGGCCGAGCACATCTGTCCGGCGTTGAAGAAACCGCCGCCACAGGCCAGCTCGACAGCCAGTTCGAGATCGGCGTCGTCGAGCACCAGTAGCGAAGACTTGCCGCCCAGTTCCAGGCTCACGCCCTTCACGGTTTCCGCCGCGCGCTGCATCACTTGCACGCCAACCGCATTGCTGCCGGTGAAGGAAATTTTCGCGATTCGCGGATCCGCCGACAGCGGCGCGCCCACCGCCAGGCCGGTGCCGCAGACCAGGTTGAACACGCCGTCGGGCAAACCGGACTCAGCGATGATCGACGCCAGTTCCAGCTCCGCCAGCGGCGTGACCTCCGACGGTTTCAGTACGACGCAGCAACCGGCCGCCAGCGCTGGCGCAAGTTTCCAGGCGGTGGTGACCATGGGGAAATTCCACGGCACGATCAGCCCGACCACGCCGCACGGTTCGCGGCGCAGGCGTGCACTGAAGTCATCGCTGGGCAGCTCGACTGGGCTGTCCTGTTGTGCATCGAGGCCTGCGGCGAGTTCTGCGTAATACTCGAAGGTGGCGATCACATCGTCGACGTCGATGGCGGCTTCAAATAGCGGTTTGCCGTTGTTGCTCGACTGCAATTTCATCAGGTGGTCGCGACCGTTGCGCACGCCGTTGGCGATGTTGCGCAGGATCGCCCCGCGCTCGGCGCCAGTGGTTTGCGACCAGTGCGTGAACGCTTCGGTCGCCGCGCTGATCGCTTGATCGACGGCCTGCTCGTCACCGCCATTGACCGTGGTCAGCAGCGCTTCGCTGGCCGGGTTGATGACCCGCAGATGTTCGCGACCTGCCGACCAATGGCCGTTGATGAAGAGGCCGTCGAGCGTGGTTGGAAAACTGATCATGGGGCCACCGCCTGCATCCATTGGGTCTGGTCGATTTCGATCAGCGTCGGGCCCTGGCGATCACTCGCGGCACGCAGCGCGCTTTGTAATTGCTGAACCGAGCCGATCGCTTCGGCAGCACAGCCCAACGCCTTGGCGACGCCGATGAAGTCCGGGGTGTAAATGTCGACACCCACCGGTTCGATCGCACGGTTGACCATGTATTTCTTGATTTCCTCGTAGCCCTGGTTATTCCACAGCAGCACGATCACCGGCGTGCGCGCTTCGACAGCGCTGGCCAGTTCCGGCAGGGTGAATTGCAGACCGCCATCGCCGATCAGGCACACCACTGGTGGTCGAGCGCCGGTTTCCACGCTGCCGCCGAGCCACGCACCGATGGCGGCGGGCAACGCGTAGCCGAGGGTGCCGTAGCCGGTGGATGAGTTGAACCAGCGCCGCGGACGCTGCGGATTGAACGTCAGGTTGCCGGTGTACACCGGTTGTGTGGAGTCGCCGACGAACACTGCGTCGGGCAATTCGTGCAGTACGGTTTGGAGAAAGCGCGTCTGCGCCAGCGTCGGCGCATCCCAGCTCGCGGCCAGCTCCTCGCGCAGACGCGCAGCGCGCACCTGGCCCCAGTCGTTGCGGCGCTCGGCCAGCGCCTTGTGTGACAAGGCGCTGAGCAATGCCTGGGCGGCGTTGCGCGAATCGGCCACCAGCGCGACGTAGGGCGGATAGTTGCGCACGGTCTGATCGGCGTCGATGTCGATACGCAGCAGCTTGCCGGCAATCTCGAAGCCGCCGGCAAAGGTCACGTCATAATCGGTCTCGGCCAGTTCGGTGCCGATCGCCAACACCACATCGGCCTCGGCGACCAGTGCGCGAGTGGCGACCAGGCTTTGCGTCGAGCCGATCAGCAGGGGATGAGCGGACGGCAACAAACCTTTGGCGTTGATAGTCAGCGCGACCGGCGCGTCGAGCAACTGCGCCAGCTCGGTGAGTTCGGCAGCGGCATCGATCGCACCGCCACCGGCGAGAATCAGCGGCCGTCGTGCGCCGGCCAGCAGGTCGGTCATGCGGCTCACGGCGGCGGGTGCGGCACCCGCGCGATCGATGCTGACCGGGACGCTGGCGAGCAGCTCATCGGCTTCTTCCACCAGCACGTCCAGCGGGATCTCGATGTGCACCGGACGCGGACGTCCGGCCTGGAACAGGGCAAACGCGCGGGCGAGGACGCCGGGCAATTCGCACGCCGACATCAGTGTGTGGGAGAACGCTGCGACACCGCCGACCAGTGCGCTCTGGTTCGGCAGTTCGTGCAGCTTGCCGCGTCCGCCGCCCAACTGACTGCGCGACTGCACACTGGAGATCACCAGCATCGGGATCGAATCGGCGTAGGCCTGGCCCATGGCAGTGGTGATGTTGGTCATGCCCGGCCCGGTGATGATGAAACACACGCCCGGTTTGCCGCTGGTGCGCGCGTAACCGTCGGCCATGAAGCCGGCGCCTTGCTCATGCCGAGGCGTGACGTGGTTGATCGTCGAACGGGCCAGCCCGCGATACAGCTCAACGGTGTGTACGCCGGGAATGCCGAACACCTGCTCGACGCCATAATTTTCCAACAGCTTGACCAGTACTTCGCCGCACGTTGCCATTGTCGATTGCCTTTTTTTTCGCTGAAACCTAGATCCAGTGTGGGAGCGGGCTTGCTCGCGAAAGCGGTTCGTCAATGAATAATGAGGTGAATGACACACCGCATTCGCGAGCAAGCCCGCTCCCACATGGCCTGCCTATGCGACCATTGGAACGGCGCGCAGCTAGCGGCAACAATCGATTAAAAGTCATACTAGCCATGTCCTCACGTCATACCTTGGGTCCCCATGAAACGATTGCCGCCCCTCCCTGCCCTGCATACGTTTCTGATCACCGCGCAGTGCTGCAACTTCACCCGGGCCGCCGAGCAATTGCACATTACTCAGGGCGCGGTGAGCCGGCAGATCGCCGGGCTGGAGGATCACCTCGGTTATTCACTGTTCATTCGTCAGGCTCGCGGCCTGGCGTTGACCGCCGAAGGCCGCGAGTGGTTGCCACGGGTGGAGAAGGTCTTCGGCCTGATCGGCGAAGCCACCGAGCAGATCGGTGTGCAGCGCGAAACCCTGCAACTGAAGGCGCCCAGTTGTGTGATGCGCTGGCTGTTGCCGCGCCTGTTGCAATGGCAAAAGGAGCGTCCGGACGTGCCGGTCAAGCTGACGGCATCACTGCAACACAGCGTGGATTTTCAGCGTGAGCCATTCGACGCCGCGGTGATCTATGGCCCGCCGCCGGACAATTCGCCGGGCGCGTTACACCTGTTCGACGAGCAACTGACACCGGTCTGCTCGCCGCAATTGCTCGAAGGTTCGCCCGCGCTGAATGCTCCGCAGGATCTGCAGGAACATCTGTTGCTGCACCCGACCCATGACCTTCAGGACTGGTCGGTGTGGCTTGAGGCGGCGGGGTTGCGACTGAGTAATCTGGGCAGCGGCCAGCACTTCGAAACGCTGGATCAGGCGATGTCGATGGCGTCTCACGGCACGGGCGTGGCGATCGGCGACTGGTCGTTGATAGGCGATGATTTGCACGCCGGACGGCTGGTGATGCCGTTTGATTTGAAGGTGAAGACGGGGCTGGCGTATTACGTGGTGGTGCCTGCCGGCGCCGAGCCATCGCCGCCGTTGGAAGAGTTGATGCTCTGGCTGGTCGAGCAGGCTCATTTGCGCTGAGCACACAAATCCTTGTAGGAGTGAGCCTGCTCGCGATAGCGCCGGGTCAGCCACCGCTGGTGTGAAAGATCCACCGCTATCGCGAGCAGGCTCACTCCTACAAATGAACGGTGCCTGGTCTTAGTAACCGACGGTATAACGCTGCCGCGAATGCTTCGGTGTTTCCACCTCGTCAATCAACGCAATCGCGTAATCGGCAAAGGTAATCCAGCTGCGTCCCTCGCCACTCACCAGCAGGTGGTCCTGGCCGACACGGAAGGTGCCGCTGCGCTCACCTTCGACAAACTCTGCCGACGGCGACAGGAACGTCCAGTCCAGTTCATTTTCCTGACGCAACGCCTCAAGAAACGCGGCCCCCGCGCTGGCTTCCGCTTTGTACTCGGCGGGGAAACCCGCACTGTCGATCACCCGCGTGTCGTCCGGCAACAATAGCGAACCGGCACCACCGACCACCAGCAAACGCTTCACCCCCGCCTGCTTCACTGGCCCGACAATCGCCGACGCCGGCACAGTGGCAAAATGCGCAGCGGTGATCACCACATCGTGACCGGCCACCGCGTCTTGCAGCGCCGCGGCATCCAGTACATCGACATTTTTGCTGACCACACCGGCGCGGGCGCCGATCTTCGAGGTGTCGCGGGCGATGGCCGTAACGCTATGGCCGCGGCGCAGCGCTTCTTCCAGCAATTGGCTGCCGGCACGTCCGGTAGCACCGATGATTGCGATTTTGCTCATGACATTCTCCAGTTGGCTTGAGAGTGCTGCGTTTTCAATGATGGGCCTACCACTGCATTTCGCCCTTGGCGACTTTCGCGCTCAGTTCCAGTGAGCTTTCTTCGCCGAGTTGCGGGTAACGCTTTTTCATCGCCGCGATCAGCGCAGCGGCGTCTTTGGCCGTGGCGGTTTCGGCGTCGAAGGACTTGATGTAATCGGCAGTGAATTTCACGCTGGCCAGCGAGCGGCTGCTGTCACCCAGGTAATGGCCCGGCACGACGGTTTTCGGCTTCAGGGCTTCGATCGCGTGCAAGGTGTGCAGCCAGTCGGCGTGGGATTGCGCGGTCTGCGTGTCGGCCATCCACACATGAATGTTCTCGGCGACCACCACGCCACCGACCACGGCCTGGAGCGACGGAATCCACACGAAGCTGCGGTCCGGCTGCTTGCCGTCAAGGCCGATCACCTGCAACTTCTGTCCTTCGAGCATCAGGCTGTCGCCCTTGAGCACATTCGGCACAACGGTTCTCGCCGGCACGTCCGCACCCATTTTCGGGCCCCAGAAGGCGAGTTTGCCGGCGACGGTCTGCTTGATGTGATCCACGGTCGGCTGCGATGCGAGGACCTTGGCGTCCGGGAAGGCGCGGGTCAGGGTGTCGAGGCCGAAGTAGTAATCCGGGTCGCCATGGCTGATGTAGATCGTGGTCAGGTGCTTGCCGCTGGCGCGAATCTTTTCCACGACCTGTTCCGCCTGGGCCTTGCCGAATTGCGCATCGACCAGAATGGCCTCTTTCTCGCCACTGACCAGCACCGAGGTCACCGGAAAAATCGCCGCAGCGCCCGGGTTGTAGACGTCCAGGCTCAGGTTGGCTGCTGCGGCATGCGCCGCGAACCCCAGCGAGGCAGTGACGAGCAGAACGCGTTTGAAAAAAGTGAAGCCGATCATGGGGTGCTCCGAGGTCCGAATGCCGTGTCTGGCGATGGGACAGAGCTTAGTTGCCTGACTCAGTACAAAAAATGCGATGCTTGAACATAGTTTGTTTCTGAAAGCGGGCAAATCATGGATCGTCTCCAAGCAATGCGGGTGTTTGTGACTGTGGTCGATCTGGGCAGCCAATCGGCGGCGGCCGATCATCTGGAACTGTCGCGGCCGGTAGTTTCGCGTTATCTGGCGGAGCTGGAAGACTGGGTCGGCGCACGCTTGATGCACCGCACCACGCGCAAATTGAGCCTGACCGCTGCCGGCAGCGAGATCCTTCCGCGCTGTCGGCAGATGCTCGATCTGTCCAGCGACATGCAGGCCGCCGTCAGCGAACCCGAGGACACCCCGCGCGGGCTGCTGCGGATCAGTGTCAGCACCTCGTTCGGCCAGGCGCAACTGGCCGACGCGATGGCGGCCTACGTTAAACGCTATCCGGGCGTCAGCATCGATCTGCAAATGCTCGACCGCACGGTGAATCTGGTGGATGAGCGCATCGACCTGGCGATCCGCACCAGCAATGATCTGGATCCCAACCTGATCGCCCGACGCCTGACCGCCTGTCGCTCGGTGATCTGCGCGGCGCCGGCGTATCTGCTTGAGCATTCGGCGCCATCACGGGTCGAGGAACTCAGCCGCCATAACTGCCTGACGCATTCCTACTTCGGTAAAAGCCTGTGGCATTTCGAAGAGGATGGCGAACCCGTTTCGGTGCCAGTACAGGGCAACATCAGCGCCAACGAAGCCAGTACCTTGTTGCGCGCGACGCTGGCCGGCGCGGGGGTCGCGATGCTGCCGACCTATCTGGCCGGCGGGCCTATTCACAACGGTGAATTGCTGCGCTTGCTGCCCCATGCCGAGCCGCGGCAGCTGAGCATCTATGCGGTCTATGCCTCGCGCAAACACATGCCGGCGGCGCTGCGCAGCATGCTCGATTTCCTGGTTCAGCGTTTTCCCGAAAACCCCGCCTGGGATGTCGCCTTGTAAACCGGATCCCTGTAGGAGTGAGCCTGCTCGCGATAGCGGTGTGTCAGTCACCTCAATGCTGACAGACATACCGCTATCGCGAGCAGGCTCACTCCCACAGGGATTCATCAGTGTGCTGAATAACCGGGTAAATCCTTGAGCGCAGTCGCTGGCAAGTGCTCGCCGCTGACCTATGCTGAAAGTAATACCGCAAGGTAGACGTTCAGAGGTCGAACACCATGAACATCAAAACAAGAAGATACGTCGCGATTTTCATCACCTGCGCTGCCACGCTGGCGCTGTACGGCACCGCTGCCTGGCGGGTCGAGCAGTTGCGACAACTGCCCCGCGAATACGCCAGTTGCAACTATGAGCGGTGTATTCCGCACAATGCGACGCTCAACGCGCTGCGCTGATTTTCAACTGTAGGAGTGAGCCTGCTCGCGATAGCGGTGTGGCTGCCAGAGTTGGTTTGACTGACACTCCGCTATCGCGAGCAGGCTCACTCCTACAGAGGGTCCGCCGCGACGCACAAATTATTGCTCGGCCTTCAACCGGTCGCGAAACGCCTTTGGCGAAATCCCCACCCGCCGCCGGAACAGGCGCGTGAAGTTGGTCGGATCGGAAAATCCCAACAGCTCCGACATCTCGTAAATCGTCATGCTGGTGTAGGTCAGCAGGCGCTTGGCTTCCAGGAGCTGGCGCTCGTGCATGATCTGCAACGCCGGCTGCCCGGCCAGTTCCCGGCAGGTGCCGTTAAGGTGCGATACGGAAATGCCCAGGCGATGGGCGAGGTCTTCGACCTTCACATGCTGGCGATACGTCTCTTCTACCAACTGGATAAAGCCATTGAGGTATTCGCGCTGGCGTTGCGGCCGCTGGCTGGCCTTGTGCCGAACGATTGCCTGACGGCTGACCCAGACCATGATCACGCTGACCAGCGAATGCATGAGCATTTCCCGCGCCGGTTGATGGCCGTTGTACTCGGCCTGTAACGCTGTAAACAGGCTGTTGAGGTAATCGCCGTCAGCGCCGGCCGCGTAGTGTTCGGCGCGGGCCAGCGCCTGCACCGAATCGCCCAGCTGCGCCTGCAAGTGGTTGATCAGCGGTGTGGCGAGGGTGACGATGAACCCTTCGACATCTTCGGAAAACCGAAAGCCGTGCACCGACAACGGTGGCAGCACCTGAATCGCCGGGGTTTGAAGCTGCGTGCACTGCCCTTCGATTTCGAGCTGCGCCTGCCCCTTGAACACGAACAGCAACTGGCACAGGTCCGCGTGGCGGTGGGGTTTGATTTCCCATTGATGTTCGCGGCTGCGCGAGGAAATGGTTTCACAGTGCAGCAAGTCAGGGGTCGGCCAGTCGAGGCTTTCACCGTAGAGCTTGAACACGGGAATCGAAGGCAGGTCAGGCTTGTTCATCACTTCAATCCAGGCCTCGGGGTTATGGGCGATAATCGCACCGATTGGCAGAAAGTACAGGTATCGGCTCAGTTTTCACCTTCAATTGACAGACCCGCAAGGGAAAAATGCAAGCACTCGATCCATAAATATCATTCACCGGTGTTTGCCGCGTGAAGCTTGCGAGTCATAAAAACAATGAAAACGCTGAAAACCCAAGTCGCCATTATCGGTGCCGGTCCGTCCGGTTTACTCCTCGGTCAGTTGCTGCACAACGCCGGGATCGACACGCTCATCCTCGAGCGGCAGACACCTGACTATGTCCTCGGCCGCATCCGCGCCGGCGTACTTGAACAAGGCATGGTAGAGCTGTTGCGGCAGGCCGGCGTGGGTCAGCGCATGGACGCTGAAGGTTTGGTTCATGGCGGATTTGACCTGGCCCTGGACGGGCGACAAGTGCACATCGACCTGCACACGTTGACCGGCGGCAAGCGCGTGATGATCTACGGTCAGACCGAAGTCACCCGCGACCTGATGGCCGCTCGTCGGGAGGCCGGGGCGACGACGATTTACCAGGCCGGCAACGTCGTTCCCCACGGCATGAAAAGCGACGAAGCGTTTGTCACCTTCGAAAAGGATGGTGAAACCTGGCGTGTCGATTGCGATTACATCGCCGGTTGCGACGGTTTCCACGGCGTCGCCCGGCAGTCGATTCCTGCCGATTGCCTGAAGGTGTTCGAGCGGGTTTATCCGTTCGGCTGGCTGGGCATTCTGGCCGACACGCCGCCGGTCCACGACGAACTGGTCTATGCCCGCCACGAGCGCGGATTCGCCTTGTGCAGCATGCGTTCGGCCACGCGCACCCGCTATTACCTGCAAGTTCCAGCCGACGAACAGGTCGAAAACTGGAGCGATCAGCGCTTCTGGGATGAGCTGAAAAAGCGCTTGCCCGTGGCGCTTGCAGAAAAACTGGTGACCGGCCCGTCGATTGAAAAAAGCATCGCACCGCTACGCAGCTTCGTCGTCGAGCCGATGCAGTACGGTCGCCTGTTTCTCGTCGGCGATGCGGCGCACATCGTTCCGCCCACCGGCGCCAAGGGCTTGAATCTGGCGGCCAGCGACGTCAGCACGCTGTTCAATATCCTGCTGAAGGTGTACCGCGACGGCCGCAGCGATCTGTTGCACAAATATTCGGAAATCTGCCTGCGCCGGGTCTGGAAAGCCGAGCGGTTTTCCTGGTGGATGACCTCGATGTTGCATCGGTTCGAGGAGCACGATGCGTTCAGCCAGCGCATCAGTGCTTCGGAGCTGGACTACTTTGTCAGCTCCGAAGCCGGGCGAAAAACCATTGCAGAAAATTACGTCGGGCTTCCATACGAGGCTATCGAATAGCCTGCTATCGACTTATAGTGGCAAGCACTCACCCGCTCGCCCTGCCCGCGCGGGTCAATCACTGCCCGCAGGTTTTCCGTGACCACTCTCAATCAGCCTGAAACGCCTAAACCGGCCATTCGCAGCGTGCTGGTCGCACTGATGATGGCGATCTTTCTCGGCGCGCTGGATCAGACCATCGTCGCCGTATCGATGCCGGCCATCTCCGCACAATTCAAGGACGTCAGCCTGCTGGCCTGGGTGATTTCCGGGTACATGGTGGCGATGACGGTGGCGGTGCCGATCTACGGCAAGCTCGGCGACCTGTACGGGCGGCGCAAACTGATGCTGTTCGGCATGGGGCTGTTCACCCTCGCCTCGCTGCTCTGTGGCATGGCGCAAAGCATGGAGCAATTGGTGCTGGCGCGGATTGTTCAGGGCATCGGCGCCGGCGGGATGATTTCGGTGAGTCAGGCGATCATCGGCGACATCGTGCCGCCGCGTGAACGCGGACGCTATCAGGGCTACTTCAGCAGCATGTACGCGGTGGCCAGCGTGGCCGGCCCGGTGCTGGGCGGTTACATGACCGAATACCTGTCGTGGCGCTGGGTATTTCTGATCAACCTGCCGCTGGGCCTCGGCGCCTGGTGGGTGGCGCGGCGTAACCTGCGCGGCTTGCCGATTCCGCAGCGCAAACCGGTCATCGATTACCTCGGCACGGTGCTGATGATCATCGGCCTGACGGCATTGCTGCTCGGTATCACCGAGGTCGGTCAGGGGCATTCGTGGCGCAGCCGTGAAGTGCTTGGATTGCTGGCCTGTGCGGTGCTGGTCCTGGCGGTATTTGTCTGGCACGAACGGCGGGCGCGGGAACCTTTGTTGCCGATGCACCTGTTCGCCAACCGCAACGCCCTGCTGTGCTGGTGCACGATTTTCTTCACCAGTTTCCAGGCGATTTCATTGATCGTGTTGATGCCCCTGCGCTTTCAAAGCGTCACCGGTGCTGGCGCGGACAGCGCGGCGTTGCACTTGCTGCCGTTGGCGATGGGACTGCCGATCGGCGCCTATTTTGCCGGTCGCCGCACCTCGATCACCGGTCGCTACAAACCACAGATCCTCAGCGGCGCGATCCTGATGCCGATCTCGATTCTCGGCATGGCTTTCAGTGCGCCAGAGGCGACGCTGCTCAGCGGCTTGTTCATGTTGCTCAGCGGCATTGCCGGCGGCATGCAGTTTCCGACCTCGCTGGTCGGCACGCAGAATTCCGTGGAGCAACGCGACATTGGCGTGGCGACCAGCACCACCAACCTGTTCCGCTCACTGGGCGGCGCGATGGGCGTGGCGCTGATGTCGGCGCTGTTACTGGCGCTGCTGCAGGACTCAGGTTTTGCACAGCTGGCAGGCAGTTCGCTGATGAGCGAAGGGCATTCGGGCAACGTCCTGCTGGACGGCCTCAACGCTGCGCCCGGCGATGCGCAGAACGCCTTGCGCGCGGAACTGCTGGTGACGTTCCGGCATTTGCTGTGCGTCAGCGCGGCGGTGTCGCTGCTCGGTCTGGCGGCGGCCATTGCCATGCCGAACAATCTGCTGCGCGGGCGCGAGCACGGCGCGAAATAATTGCCGCCCCGCCCCCTGACTGTGGGAGCGGGCTTGCTCGCGAAGGCGTCGTGTCAGCTGACATCATTACTGAATGACACACCGCATTCGCGAGCAAGCCCGCTCCCACAGGAGACGGTGTTTCGCTCAAGGGCTGTAGTAACCCACCGCGACGAGGAAATGCCCGACCTTCTTCAGGTACGCATGCTTGTCCTCGACCTTGCCGGTCACCGGGTTGTTCCAGCGATATTCGTATTCGCCTTCATCCTGCTTGCCGATCAGCGCCAGAATCGGCTCGCCCACCGGTTTGCCTTGCGGATCCTTGACCTTGCCGAAGTCGGTGTTGATCAAGCGCAGGTTGGTGCCGTGAGCAACGTAACGCCGAGTGTTGAGGTCGACGACGAACACATACAGATCATCTTGCAAGTACCCGCCCTTGAGCGAGTTGATCGCGATCAGCGTGCCCTTCTCGTCCTTGGTGAGATCCGTCGCGGCTTTATCCAGCAACGCCCTGGCCTGTTCGGCAGAAGCCCGTGGCAGGTAATAGCCCACCGCCAGAATCCGCTGGCCGACACGCTGATAAAACACATGTTTGCGCTCGACCTTGCCGTCGGCCCAGTTTTGCCAACGGTACTCGGCCTGTTGAATGCCGTTGCCTTCCGGCACTTTCAGCGCCTCCTTGAAAGCTTTTTGCAGATCCGGCCCGAGCACTTCGCTGACATCGCGGCCAATCAACGCCGACGACGGTCCGCCGCTGGCGAGCATGACGCCTTTGGTGTCGAGTACGAACACGTAGCGATCCTTGTCGACGAACTCACCCTGACGGCTGAACGCGGCAAAGGCCTTGTCGCCGTTTTCGTGATAGTAAGCCAGGGCTTTTTCCAGCAAGGCGATGGCGGCCTGGCTGTCGTTCTTGTCGGTGGTCGCGGCGCTGGCCTGGCCAAAACCGGCGAGCAGCATCAGGCCGAGCCAGGCCACTTTATGCAAAAACCCCATAGCGCATCCCTCGTTCTTGTTGGTGTTTCAAGAGCGTAGACGGCTTGGGGTTGGACGGCAGTTGAAGATGAATCCAGAAGTTGCCGCCCTCTGTGGCGAGGGGATTTATCCCCGTTCGGCGGCGCAGCCGTCGCAATCCGGCTGACGCGTTTGCCTTAACGGTGGCGGTGACAGGCCTTGGCGCTGCTTCGCAGCCCAGCGGGGATAAATCCCCTCGCCACAAAGCCCCCCAGACAACGGATCAGTCCTTACGGGCGGGCGTTGATCTGCTGCTGCAAATTCTGAATCTGCGCCTGCAACGTATTGAGGTTGCGCGTCATCTGCGCACGGAACGCATCGAACTCAGCCGTATTGCCGCCCCCCGGCGCAGCCGCCGGGCGGTTGTCCTGCTGGCTTTTGAGCACGACGATGTCCTGCTCCAGACGATCAATCGCTGCACTTGGATTGCCCTGCTTCTTCAGCGCAGCGATATCGGCGCCAAGGCTCTTGAATTGCGCGTCGAAGGCTTTCAGCTGCGCATCGACCTTGCTGGTATCGGCCGGGGTGCTTTTGATCGCCGCCAGTTCGGCGCTCAGCGCTTTGACCTGTGCCTGCAATTGAGCATTGGCGTTCTGCTGTTCGGTGGTCTGCGCGGTCATCTGCGCCAGGCGCTTGTCCAGATCGCTGGCCTGCCCGGCCACGCCCTGCTGCTGTTTGCTCTGATCAAGCAGCTTGCCCTCGAGTTGCCTGATCTGCAATTTCAACGCTTCGCTGTCGCTGGTGACGTTGGTCTGGCTGGCCACGACCTTGCCGGAAATATCCTGCAGACGTCCGGCCGCTTCTTCGCTGATGCGCGCAAAGCTCTCCTGGGTCGCGACCAGTTGCTGCTCCATCAGGGAAATCTGCTGGAAGCTCCACCACGCCAGGCCGACGAAAGCGAAGAACAACGCCCCGACCAGTGCCCACAGCGGCCCGGTACTGGCGGCCTTGACCTTGACCACAGGTGCGCTGCGCGAGCGCACGGTGGTACGTGCGTCGGGCGCAATGTCATCGTCGTCGAAGGGGTCGGCGCGCAGGCTCGGCACGTTATCGAAATCGTCGTCGTGGGCATCGTTACGCATGGACATTGAGGCAACCTTTGTGAAACGCGGTGATGGCTAAATGCTGCGAAGTATAACCGCCGCAGCCGCAGGCATTGACCCCCAACCGGCGGCGCGGTTCATTGCCGGCCAGCCGATTCGTTTCAACCGGTTTCAGCGAACGTCCTGGGCTTTCCACCAGCCGCAGAACTCGTCGAGGGCCGTCCACAGGCTGACTTTCGGATCGTAATCCAGATAATGCCGGGCGCGGCTGATGTCGAGGGTGAAATTTTTGTGCATGACCTGCATGCCCAGCCGCGACAGTGTCGGCTCCGGACGCCCCGGCCACAGTTTGCACGCGCCTTCGTTGAGCGCCGCGACGCTGTAGGCCAGCGCGTAGGACCGATACCGGCTGACCTGTGGCACCTCCATCCTGCGCATCACGTAATTGACCACATCCCACAGCGGCACCGGCGCGCCGTTGCTGATGTTGTAGGCCTTGCCCAGCGCCGAGCCTGCGGCCAGCAGACTGCTGAGCATGGCTTCGTTGAGGTTCTGCACGCTGGTGAAATCGACTTTGTTCAAGCCATTGCCGATGATCGCAAGCCGGCCCTTGCGCTGCATGTTCAGCAGGCGCGGGAAGATGCTCATATCACCGGCACCGGTGACGAAGCGCGGGCGCAAGGCAATGGTTTCGAGGCCGAACTCTTGCGCGCCGAAAACCTTTTGTTCCGCCAGGTATTTGGTCGCCGCATAAGGATGCCTGAAGCGCTTGGGCACTTGCTCTTCAGTCAGATTGAAGTGGTCGCGGCCATCGAAATAGATCGACGGTGACGACAGGTGCACCAGGCGCCGCACCCGTCGCTTCAGGCACGCCTCGACAATGTTTTCGGTGACTTGCACGTTGCCCTGATGAAAATCTTCGTAACGGCCCCACAGCCCAACGGCGCCGGCACAATGCACCACGGCGTCGACGTCGCTGCACAGGTCGCGCGCCAGCCCCGCATCGGTCAAGTCACCGGGAACGAACTCGGCGCCACGGCGCACCAGGTGCTCGACGCTCTCGGCCCGGCGACCGTTGACCCGCACCTCCAGGCCCTGCTCCAAAGCGAAACGCGCAAAGCGTCCGCCAATGAAGCCGCTTGCGCCGGTAACCAGAATCTTCATCTACAACTCCACTGAAAACAGCCGCAAGCTTCAAAGCTTTGCGCGGCAAGTTGAAACGGTGCGCACGCGCGTTACTTGCGCTCGCAGCTTGACGCTCGCCACTGCGCTCAAGCCACTAGCCAGTGGGACGATGAGCGCACCAATTGCTCGGTCAGTTGGTTGAGCAACTGCCCGCCGTTGCGCCAATGATGCCAGTACAACGGCACATCGATCGGTTTATCTGGCAACAATTCGCGCAGCACGCCGCGTTGCAGTTGCTCGCGTACTTGCAGCTCCGGCACCAGGCCCCAGCCGAGCCCGGCTTCCGTCAGGCGGATGAAACCCTCCGAGGAAGGGCACAAATGATGCTCGAAAGCGCCATCCACGCCGAGGGCAGCGAGGTAACGATGTTGTAGAAAATCGTCCGGACCGAACACCAGTGCCGGGGTGCGTGGCAACTGTTCAGCGCGCACGCCCTCGGGAAAATGCCGTTCGATGAACGCCGGGCTGGCCAGCGCGCAATAACGCATCGCCCCGAGCAACACGCTGCGGGCGCCGGCCACCGGCCGTTCGCTGGCACACAGGCAGGCGGCCACTTCGCCAGCACGCATGCGTTTGAGGCCGACGGTCTGGTCCTCGACGATCAGGTCGAGCAGCAAATGCTGTTGCGCGCAAAAGTCGCCGACGGCTTGCGCCCACCACGTCGCCAGGCTGTCGGCGTTCAAGGCGATGCGCAAACGCTCCGGCAGCCCCTCTTCGTCCAGTGCCGGCACCAGCGTCTGCAAGTCACGCTCAAGCAAACGCACCTGTTGCACGTGGTTGAGCAGGCGCCGGCCGATCTCGGTTGGCGCCGGAGGCGTGCCGCGAATCAGCACCGGCTGACCGACACGTGCCTCGAGCAGTTTGATCCGCTGCGAGATCGCCGATTGCGACAGGCCGAGAACCTGCGCGGCCCGTTCGAAACCGGCTTGCTCGACCACCGCGGCCAGGGCGGAAAGCAACTTGTAGTCGAACATCAGTTTTCCTAATGGGCGATCATCAATATTGGTTTTTCTTATACAGCGATCGCCCAGAGAATAGCCAGCAAGCACTCTCTCAAGGATTCCTTTCATGGCCGGCGAAACCTCACTCTCAACGCTGCTGCGCAGCATGAGCCCGCAACTCAACAGCGGTGAATACGTGTTCTGCACCTTGCCCGACGCTCAGTTGCCAACCGGCCTGGAGCTCATCGGCAGCTTCCGTGAACAGGAAGGCCTGACGGTCATTCTCAAGCGCTCCGACGCCGAACAGGCCGGTTTGAGCTTCGACTACGTCGCCGCGTGGATCACCTTGAACGTGCATTCGGCGCTGCAAGCGGTGGGCCTGACCGCCGCCTTCGCCACGGCATTGGGCGAGGCTGGCATCAGCTGCAACGTGATCGCCGGTTACTACCACGACCATTTGTTTGTCGGCCAGGCCGACGCCGAACGTGCCATGCACGTGCTGCGCGACCTCGCAGCGAACGCGGAGTGAACCTTATGTGGCAAAGCTATGTGAACGGTCTGTTGGTGGCGTTCGGGCTGATCATGGCGATCGGCACGCAGAACGCTTTTGTGCTTGCCCAGAGCCTGCGCCGCGAGCACCACCTGCCGGTGGCGGCGCTGTGCGTTGTGTGTGATGCGTTGCTGGTCGCCGCCGGGGTGTTCGGTTTGGCGACGATCCTGGCGCAGAATCCGACATTATTGGCGATTGCCCGCTGGGGCGGCGCGGCGTTTCTGATCTGGTATGGCAGCCAGGCACTGCGTCGGGCCTGCGCGAAACAGAGCCTTGAGCAAGGTGAAAACCAGACCGTGCGCTCGCTGCGCGCAGTAATGCTCAGCGCTTTGGCGGTGACATTGCTCAACCCCCACGTTTATCTCGATACGGTATTGCTGATCGGCTCGCTTGGCGCGCAGCAATCGGTACCCGGCGCTTATGTGGTCGGCGCGGCGAGTGCATCGCTGCTGTGGTTTTTCACTCTGGCACTGGGCGCGGCATGGCTGGCGCCGTGGCTGGCCCGCCCGAGTACCTGGCGCATCCTCGATCTGCTCGTGGCACTGATGATGTTCACGGTTGCGGGACAGTTGATATTGGCCTCGTGATTTATTCCAAAGCGCTCTGGAACCTCTATCCCACACAGTTGTTGCGTGGTTAAGCCGCAACCCCGGTGCTATGATCCGAACCCTGCGCCGCAAAGAGTAAAAACTCGCCGGTGCATTTCTGGCCGCCCGTGATCGGCCTTGCGCTCACCGCAACAGACCTGATTAGGAGAATCATCATGGCTTTCGAATTGCCGCCGCTGCCTTACGCACACGATGCCCTGCAGCCGCACATTTCCAAGGAAACCCTGGAATTTCACCACGACAAGCACCACAACACCTACGTCGTGAACCTGAACAACCTGGTGCCAGGCACTGAGTTCGAAGGCAAGACCCTGGAAGAAATCGTCAAGACTTCCTCGGGCGGCATCTTCAACAACGCCGCTCAGGTCTGGAACCACACCTTCTACTGGAACTGCCTGGCGCCAAACGCCGGCGGTCAGCCAACCGGCGCACTGGCAGATGCCATCAACGCAGCCTTCGGTTCGTTCGACAAGTTCAAGGAAGAGTTCAGCAAAACCTCGATCGGCACCTTCGGTTCCGGCTGGGGCTGGCTGGTGAAAAAGGCTGACGGTTCCCTGGCCCTGGCCAGCACCATCGGCGCCGGCAACCCGCTGACCAGCGGCGACACCCCGCTGCTGACCTGTGACGTCTGGGAGCACGCTTACTACATCGACTACCGCAACCTGCGTCCAAAGTACGTTGAAGCGTTCTGGAACCTGGTCAACTGGAAGTTCGTCGCTGAGCAGTTCGAAGGCAAAACCTTCACCGCTTAAGCTGCGCGCCAGACAAAAACCCGGCTTTGCCGGGTTTTTTTATGCCCGCGCCGGGTGATTATCCTACGCCAAAAGCAGCTTCGCGCCGTTTGCCAAGGCGTCACAGCGCACTACCATCAGTCAAAAATATCCTTCGCTGCGCTCAAGTTGAGGGCGACCATTACCGACACAGTGAATTCAGAGCTAATACTCCAAAGGCAGTATGGCGGCCAAGACCTCAGTCAAATCCTGCTCGGCCCGATTGTCCCTTTGACTGCTACCCCGGGATTGCCAATACTCATGGCAACTTGACGCTACCCGCACGGAACAAGGAATACCCCTTTGAAGCTGGAACTCAAGAACAGCTTGTCGGTGAAGTTGCTCCGGGTCGTGCTCCTGTCGGCATTGATCGTCGGCGTAGTCTTGAGCTGCGCGCAGATTGTGTTCGATGCCTATAAAACCCGCCAGGCGGTGGCCGGCGACGCCGAACGCATCCTCGACATGTTCCGCGATCCCTCGACCCAAGCCGTTTACAGCCTGGACCGGGAAATGGGCATGCAAGTGATCGAAGGCCTGTTTCAGGATGATGCAGTGCGTCAGGCGTCCATCGGCCATCCCAACGAAGCCATGCTCGCGCAGAAATCCCGCGACCTGCAGCATTCCAACAGCCGCTGGCTGACCGACCTTATTCTTGGCCAGGAACGCACCTTCACCACCCAATTGGTGGGGCGCGGGCCGTACAGCGAGTATTACGGGGACCTGAGTATCACCCTCGACACCGCCACCTATGGCGAAGGCTTTATCGTCAGCTCGGTGATCATTTTCATTTCCGGGGTACTGCGCGCGCTGGCCTTGGGGCTGGTGTTGTATCTGGTCTATCACTGGCTGCTGACCAAACCGCTGTCGCGCATCATCGAGCACCTCACCGAGATCAATCCGGATCGTCCCAGCGAACACAAGATTCCACAGATCAAGGGCCACGAAAAAAACGAGCTGGGACTGTGGATCAACACCGCCAACCAGTTGCTCGAGTCCATCGAACGCAACACCCATCTGCGCCACGAGGCGGAAAACAGCCTCCTGCGCATGGCCCAGTACGACTTCCTCACCGGCCTGCCGAACCGCCAGCAATTACAGCAGCAACTGGACAAGATTCTGGTCGACGCCGGCAAGCTGCAACGACGCGTCGCCGTGCTGTGTGTAGGGCTGGATGATTTCAAGGGCATCAACGAGCAGTTCAGCTACCAGACCGGCGACCAATTGCTGCTGGCCCTGGCCGATCGCCTGCGCGCCCACAGCGGACGCCTGGGCGCCCTCGCCCGCCTCGGTGGCGACCAGTTCGCGCTGGTGCAGGCCGACATTGAGCAGCCGTACGAAGCCGCAGAACTGGCACAAAGTATTCTCGATGACCTTGAGGCACCGTTTGCCCTCGATCATCAGGAGATCCGCCTGCGCGCGACCATTGGCATCACCCTGTTTCCGGAGGACGGCGACAGTACCGAGAAGCTGTTGCAAAAAGCCGAGCAGACCATGACGCTGGCCAAGACCCGGTCGCGCAATCGCTATCAGTTTTACATCGCCAGCGTCGACAGCGAGATGCGTCGCCGCCGTGAACTGGAAAAAGACCTGCGCGATGCGTTGATCCGCGACCAGTTCTATCTCGTCTATCAGCCTCAGATCAGCTACCGCGATCACCGCGTGGTCGGCGTCGAGGCGCTGATCCGCTGGCAGCACCCGGAACATGGCCTGGTACCGCCGGACCTGTTCATTCCGTTGGCCGAACAGAACGGCACCATCATTGCCATCGGCGAATGGGTGCTCGACCAGGCTTGCAAGCAATTGCGCGACTGGCACGACCAGGGCTTTGTCGACCTGCGCATGGCGGTCAACCTGTCGACCGTGCAACTGCATCACGCCGAGTTGCCACGAGTGGTCAACAACCTGTTGCAGATGTACCGCCTGCCGCCGCGCAGCCTCGAACTGGAAGTCACCGAAACCGGCCTGATGGAAGACATCACCACCGCCGCCCAGCACCTGCTGAGCCTGCGCCGCTCCGGTGCGTTGATCGCCATCGATGACTTCGGCACTGGCTATTCATCGTTGAGCTATCTGAAAAGCCTGCCGCTGGACAAGATCAAGATCGACAAGAGCTTTGTCCAGGATCTGCTCGATGACGACGATGACGCGACCATCGTTCGCGCGATCATTCAACTGGGCAAGAGTCTGGGCATGCAGGTGATTGCCGAAGGCGTGGAAACCGCGGAGCAGGAGTCTTACATCATTTCCGAAGGTTGCCATGAAGGTCAGGGTTATCACTACAGCAAACCGTTGCCGGCGCGGGAGCTGACGGTTTATCTCAAGCAGGCCCAACGCAGCAATGCGGCTATTTTATAAAAGCAGAAGATCGCAGCCTCGTTTCACTCGACAGCTCCTACAGGGCAACGAGGCTGCGATCTTTTGATCTTTAAGCGCAAATAAGAAATATTTCCAGACACTCCCTTTACACATAATGCGAAAGATTTGCATTATGTCGCAGTTTTGCGCGCCCCCGGCGCCAGTCCACTCAACTACCGAAGCAGGATGTTCGCCATGATTCGTATGCCTCTGGCTACCGCCAGTCTGCTGGCCATCGCTATTTCCCTCGCCGGTTGCGGCGAAGGCAAGGACAAAGAAAAAGCCTCAGAGATGACGCCGGCTTCCAGCAGCGCTGCTCCAGCCCCTGCCGCTACGCCTGCTCCTGCTGCCGGTAAAGTCGACGACGCCGCGGCCAAGGCTGTGGTCGCGCACTACGCCGACATGGTCTTCGCCGTCTACAGCGATGCCGAATCCACCGCGAAAACCCTGCAGAGCGCCATCGACGCGTTCCTCGCCAAACCGAACGCCGACACCCTGAAAGCCGCCAAGGCTGCCTGGGTCGCCGCGCGCGTACCGTATCTGCAAAGCGAAGTGTTCCGCTTCGGCAACACCATCATTGACGATTGGGAAGGTCAGGTTAACGCCTGGCCACTGGACGAAGGCCTGATCGACTACGTCGACAAATCCTACGAGCACGCACTGGGTAACCCGGGTGCCACCGCCAACATCATCGCCAACACCGAAGTCCAGGTCGGCGAAGACAAGGTCGACGTCAAAGACATCACCGCGGAGAAACTCGCCAGCCTCAACGAGCTGGGCGGCTCCGAAGCCAACGTCGCCACCGGCTACCACGCCATCGAATTCCTGCTCTGGGGCCAGGACCTCAACGGCACCGGCCCTGGCGCTGGCAACCGTCCGGCCTCGGACTACCTGGAAGGCGCCGGCGCCACTGGCGGTCACAACGAGCGTCGTCGTGCCTATCTCAAAGCCGTGACCCAACTGCTGGTCAGCGATCTGGAAGAAATGGTCGGCAACTGGAAACCGAACGTGGCCGACAACTATCGCGCCACCCTGGAAGCCGAGCCTGGCGAAAGCGGCCTGCGCAAAATGCTTTTCGGCATGGGCAGCCTGTCGCTGGGTGAACTGGCCGGCGAGCGCATGAAGGTTTCCCTGGAAGCCAACTCGCCTGAAGACGAACAGGATTGCTTCAGCGACAACACCCACTACTCGCACTTCTACGACGCCAAGGGTATCCGTAACGTTTATCTGGGCGAGTACACCCGTGTGGACGGCACCAAGCTGACCGGCGCCAGCCTGTCGTCGCTGGTGGCCAAGGCCGACCCGGCCGCCGACAGCGCACTGAAAGCCGATCTGGCCGCGACCGAAGCGAAAATCCAGGTCATGGTCGATCACGCCAACAAGGGTGAGCATTACGACCAGTTGATCGCTGCCGGCAACACCGCTGGCAACCAGATCGTTCGCGACGCCATCGCCGCATTGGTCAAGCAGACCGGCTCGATCGAAGCCGCGGCTGGCAAACTGGGCATCAGCGACCTGAACCCGGACAACGCCGATCACGAGTTCTGATCGAAGCGTGCGCGTCAAAAAGAGGCGACCTTCGGGTCGCCTTTTTCATACCTGCCGCACCACTGATCCTTGTGGGATCACCACTAAATGTCTGATGTTCATCGCCCCCTGTAGGAGTGAGCCTGCTCGCGATAGGAGACTGTCAGTTGATGAATTCGTAACTGAGACACCGCTATCGCGAGCAGGCTCACTCCTACAGGGGTTTTGCATCGGTCTGCAGATTTGCGTTGTATCAAGCAAACGATAATTCCTCTTATTCAATCCCCCTCGCCCTGTTAGACTTTGCGCCTTTGTTTTCGCCCGTTTGCAGGATGTCTGATGCCGTCGTTGCCGCTTCGCTTGTCCGCACTGTTGCTGGCCCTGGGCCTGAGTGCCTGCGATGACGCCCCGCGTTTTACCGAGGCCGAGCCCGGTGAAGCGCGTTCGGGCGGTGCAGCGACCGTGCGCAAGAGCGATCAGAACGCCTTCTCCCTGCCCTCGGCCAACCTGCCGCCGTCGCGGCGGGTGGATTTCAGTGTCGGCAACAGCTTCTTTCGCAGCCCTTGGGTGATCGCGCCATCGACCACCACTGCGCGCGACGGTCTCGGCCCACTCTTCAACACCAACGCCTGCCAGAACTGCCACATCAAGGACGGTCGCGGTCATCCGCCCGCACCTGATGCAACCAATGCGGTGTCGATGCTGGTGCGCCTGTCGATTCCCGACGCGCCGCCCTATGCCAAGGTCATCGAGCAGCTCGGCGTGGTGCCGGAGCCGGTCTATGGCGGACAGTTCCAGGACATGGCCGTGCCCGGTGTCGCCCCGGAAGGCAAAGTGCGGGTCGACTACACGCCGGTGCCGGTGCGCTTCAAGGATGGCACCGAGATCGAGCTGCGCAAGCCGACGCTGCAGATCACCCAGCTCGGTTACGGTCCGATGCACCCGGACACACGTTTCTCCGCGCGGGTCGCGCCGCCGATGATCGGCCTGGGCCTTCTCGAAGCCATCCCGGAAGAAGCGATCCTTGCCAACGCCGCTGCCCAGGCCAAAGCGAAAAACGGCATCAACGGTCGACCCAACCGGGTCTGGGATGATCAGTTACAGAAAACCGTCATCGGTCGATTCGGCTGGAAGGCCGGACAACCGAACCTCAATCAACAGAACGTTCATGCGTTCTCTGGTGACATGGGCCTGACCACCAGCCTGCGGCCGTTCGACGACTGCACCGACGCGCAAACCGCCTGCAAACAGGCGCCGAACGGCAACGGCCCGGACGGCGAACCGGAAGTCAGCGATAACATCCTGCGGCTGGTGCTGTTCTACAGCCGCAACCTGGCGGTCCCGGCGCGCCGTGGCGTCGGCGACCCGCAGGTGCTGGCCGGCAAGAATCTGTTCTTCCAGGCGGGTTGCCAGTCGTGCCATACGCCGAAATACACCACCGCCGCCAATGCCGCCGAACCGGAACTGGCCAACCAGGTGATTCGTCCGTACAGCGATTTGCTGCTGCATGACATGGGCGAAGGTCTGGCCGATCACCGCAGTGAATTCCAGGCCTCCGGCCGCGACTGGCGCACGCCGCCGTTGTGGGGGATCGGCCTGACGCAAGCGGTCAGTGGTCACACGCAATTCTTGCATGACGGTCGCGCCCGCAATCTGCTCGAAGCCGTGCTGTGGCATGGCGGCGAAGCGACGGCTGCGCAGCAACAGGTTTTGTCTTTCAATGCCGAGCAACGCGCTGCGCTGCTGGCGTTTCTGAACTCACTTTAAATTCTGAAAAAGCATCGGGAGCCCGACATGTTCCGTCCCAAATTATTGTTCACCAGCCTTGCCGCGCTCGCCCTCGGCGCCTGCTCGCCGCAGGACCCGCAAGCGGTCACCTCGGCGGCCATCGCCAAATCGGTGATCCTGCCGACCTACACCCGCTGGGTCGAAGCCGACAAGCAACTGGCGGTCAGCGCCCTCGCCTACTGCCAGGGCAAGGAAACCCTGGAAACCGCCCGCGCCGATTTCCTGCATGCGCAGAAAGCCTGGGCCGAGCTGCAACCGCTGCTGATCGGCCCGCTGGCCGAAGGCAACCGTTCGTGGCAGGTGCAGTTCTGGCCGGACAAGAAAAACCTCGTCGGCCGTCAGGTCGAGCAATTGGTCACCGCCCAGCCGCAGATCGATGCCGCCGCCCTGGCCAAATCCAGCGTCGTGGTGCAAGGCCTGTCGGCCTACGAATACATTCTGTTCGATGCCAAGCCTGACGTCGCCAACGAGGCGCAGAAAGCCAAGTACTGCCCGCTGCTGATCGCCATCGGCGAACGTCAGAAGCAACTGGCCGAAGAGATCCTGCAAGGCTGGAACAACACCGACGGCATGCTCGCGCAGATGAGCAAATTCCCTAACCAGCGCTATGCCGACTCCCACGAAGCGATCGCCGATCTGCTGCGCGTACAAGTGACAGCGCTGGACACCCTGAAGAAAAAACTCGGCACGCCGATGGGCCGTCAGAGCAAAGGCGTACCGCAACCGTTCCAGGCCGATGCGTGGCGCAGCCAGTCGTCGCTGACGGCGCTGGAAGCCAGCCTTGCCGCCGCCAAAACCGTCTGGGAAGGCGTCGACAACAAAGGTCTGCGCGGTCTGTTGCCCGCCGAGCAGAAGCCGCTGGCGGACAAGATCGACGCCGCTTATGCCGCGTCGCTGAAGCTGTTTGACAGCACCCAGCGTTCGCTGACTGAAATGCTTCAGGACGACGCCGGTCGCCAGCAGCTCAACGACATCTACGACAGCCTCAACGTCGTCCATCGCCTGCATGAAGGCGAGCTGGCCAAGGCGCTGGGCATCCAACTGGGCTTCAACGCCAACGACGGTGACTGATGAGGGCGAGTGCCATGCTGCGACGTCAGGTGCTGACTTTAGGAAGTGCACTGCTGGGAGCAGTGACGCTGGGCGGCTGGACGCTGTTCAAACGCAAGGATCAGAGCCCGCTGTTGCTGTCGGCGCGCGACGACACCGATGGCAAGCATTACGCGGTCGGCTATCGCCTCGACGGCACGCGGGTGTTCGCCACCCACGTCGGTCAGCGTTGCCACGACATCATCAACCACCCGACGCAGCCGCTGGCACTGTTCGTCGCACGGCGTCCGGGCACCGAGAGTTACCTGATCGACCTGCGCGACGGCAAGCTGTTGCAGACCGTGACGTCGCAGCCGAACCGGCACTTTTACGGCCACGCCGTGGTGCACAAGGACGGCGAATACCTGTACGCCACTGAAAACGACACGACCGAGCCTGGCCGTGGTTTGCTCGGGGTGTACAAGTTCGACGGCGAACGGCTGCTGCACACAGGCGAGATCTCCACCCACGGCCTCGGTCCGCATCAGGTGTCATGGATGCCTGACGGTGAGACGCTGGTGGTGGCCAACGGCGGGATTCGCACCGAGGCGGAAAGCCGCGTCGACATGAACCTCGACGCCATGGAGCCGAGCCTGGTCCTGATGCAACGCGACGGTACGCTGCTGAGCAAGGAAACCCTTGCCCAGCAGATGAACAGCGTGCGCCATCTGGGCATCGCCAGCGACGGCACCATCGTTGCCGGCCAGCAATTCATGGGCCCGTCCCATGAGCGCTCGGAGCTGTTGGCGATCAAGCGGCCAGGGCAACCGTTCGTGGCGTTCCCGGTAGCCGAACATCAGTTGCAGGCGATGGGGCATTACACCGCCAGCGTCGCCGTGCACAGCGAGCTGCGTCTGGTCGCCCTGACCGCTCCGCGCGGCAACCGCTTCTTTATCTGGGATCTGGACAGCGCAGAGGTTCGCCTTGATGCGCCGTTGCCGGATTGCGCTGGCGTCGGTGCGGTGAAGGACGGTTTCGTGGTGACCTCGGGACAGGGCCGTTGCCGCTACTACGATTGCCGTCAGGATCAGTTGCTGGCCAAGCCGCTGGAATTGCCGGCGGGGCTCTGGGACAACCATCTTCACTTGATGGCCTGATAACGCCCCACCTCTGGATGGCCCCCGCCCTGTGGCGAGGGGATTTATCCCCGCTGGGTGGCGAAGCCGCCCCAGAACCATCCGACAAGGTTTGACAGACAGACCGTGATCTCAGGTCTTGGGGCGGCTTCGCCACCCAGCGGGGATGAATCCCCTCGCCACAGGATGGTGTCCAGCAGCACCTGTAACAACTGCCAGTTGGAATCCCCCCTGCACTCGGAGTAATGTGCCCGCCTGTCTCATGATTTATCCAAGGAACTGGACATATGCTGCGTCGCCGCATGCTGATCATGTTGGGTGTTGTTTTGCTGATCGTCCTGGTACTGGGCGGTTACAAGGCCTTTTCGATCTACACGATGATCCAGGGCTTCTCCAAGCCCAAGCCACCGATCAGTGTCGCCGTCGCCAATGCCAGCGAACAGCCGTGGCAGATGCGCTTGCCCACCGTCGGCACGCTCAAGGCGTTGCAAGGCGTGGAGCTGAGTCTGGAAGTCGCCGGCACCGTCACTGAACTGAAGTTCGAATCCGGACAGAAGGTCAAGGCCGGGCAACCGCTGCTGCAACTCGACAGCGCCGTCGAAACCGCTCTGCTGGAAACCGCCCGGGCTGACCTCGGGCTGGCGCAACTGGATTTCGCGCGGGGCAGCCAACTGGTCGACAGCCGCGCCATCTCCAAGGGCGAATACGACCGCCTCTCCGCCGTGCTGCAAAAGAACAAGGCCACGGTCAATCAGCTCAACGCCTCCCTGGCGAAAAAACGCATCCTCGCGCCCTTCAGCGGCACCATCGGCATCCGTCAGGTCGACGTCGGCGACTACCTCGCCAGCGGCACCCGAATTGCCACGTTGCAGGATTTGAGCAGCCTCTACGCCGACTTTTACGTGCCCGAACAATCGGTGCCGAAACTCGCCGTCGGCCAACCCGTACAGATCAGCGTCGCCGCGTACCCCGGGCAGAACTTCGCCGGCAAGATCAGCGCGATCAACCCGATCGTCGAAAGCACCACGCGCAACATTCTGGTCCGCGCCACCCTGGCCAACCCCGACGGCAAACTGCTGCCGGGCATGTTCGCCAGCCTCCAGGTGCTGCTGCCGGATCAGCAGAAACACATCGTGGTGCCGGAAAGCGCAATCACTTACACGCTCTACGGCAACTCGGTCTACGTGGTCGCACAGAAGAAGGCCGAGGACGGCAGCGTCGAAAAAGACGACAAGGACCAACCGGTGCTGATCGCCGAACGGCGCTTTATCGAGACCGGCGAACGCCGTGATGGCCTGGTGTTGATCAACAAGGGCGTGCAGAACGGCGAGCAGGTCGTGACGGCCGGCCAGATCAAACTGGACAACGGCGCGCGCATTGCCATCAGCGCCGACAAGACCCTCGGCGAGCAGAACAGTCCGCCCCGCGCCGACTGATCAAGGAATCCCCATGGCTTTTACCGATCCGTTCATCCGCCGCCCGGTGCTGGCCACCGTGGTCAGCCTGCTGATTGTGCTGCTGGGCTTCCAGGCCTGGAGCAAGCTGCCGCTGCGCCAATATCCACAAATGGAAAACGCCCTGATCACCGTGACCACGGCGTACCCCGGGGCCAACGCGGAAACCATTCAGGGCTATATCACCCAGCCGATGCAGCAGAGTCTGGCGAGCGCCGAAGGCATCGACTACATGACCTCGGTCAGCCGGCAGAACTTCTCGACGATCTCGATCTACGCGCGCATCGGTGCCAACACTGACCGCTTGTTTACCGAGTTGCTGGCCAAGGCCAACGAGGTCAAGAACAAGCTGCCACAGGACGCCGAAGAT
The DNA here is from genome assembly GCF_014268545.1 of Pseudomonas sp. SWRI81. Classification (NCBI taxonomy): domain Bacteria; kingdom Pseudomonadati; phylum Pseudomonadota; class Gammaproteobacteria; order Pseudomonadales; family Pseudomonadaceae; genus Pseudomonas; species Pseudomonas sp. SWRI81. Next base: position 39,509 of record NZ_JABWQS010000032.1, on the reverse strand, counting down.
CCGGTGCTGAGCAAAGAGTCCGCCGACGCCTCGGCGCTGATGTACATCAGCTTCTTCAGCAAGGATTTGAGCAACCCGCAGATCACCGACTACCTGTCCCGGGTGATCCAGCCGAAACTGGCAACCCTGCCGGGCATGGCCGAAGCGGAAATTCTCGGCAACCAGGTGTTCGCCATGCGCCTGTGGCTCGACCCGGTGAAACTCGCCGGCTTCGGCCTCAGCGCCGCCGACGTGACCGCTGCGGTGCGCCAGTACAACTTCCTCTCCGCTGCCGGCGAAGTGAAAGGTGAATACACCGTCACCAGCATCAACGCCAACACCGAACTGAAATCCGCCGAAGCCTTTGCGGCGATTCCGCTCAAGGTCGATGGCGACAGCCGCGTGCTGCTCAGCGATGTGGCGCGGGTGGAAATGGGCGCGGAAAACTACGACACGATCAGTTCGTTCGGCGGCACGCCCTCGGTGTACATCGGCATCAAGGCCACGCCGGGGGCCAACCCGCTGGACGTGATCAAGGAAGTACGCAAGCTGATGCCCGAGCTGGAAGCACAGCTGCCGCCGAACCTCAAAAGCGAAATCGCCTACGACGCCACGCTGTTTATTCAGGCGTCCATCGACGAGGTGGTGAAAACCCTGTTCGAAGCAGTGCTGATCGTTATCGTCGTGGTGTTCCTGTTCCTCGGGGCGTTGCGCTCGGTGGTGATCCCGGTGGTGACCATTCCATTGTCGATGATCGGCGTGATGTTCTTCATGCAGATGATGGGGTACTCGATGAACCTGCTGACGCTGCTGGCGATGGTGTTGGCCATCGGTCTGGTGGTGGATGATGCGATTGTCGTGGTGGAAAACATCCATCGGCACATCGAAGAAGGCAAGACGCCGTTCGATGCTGCGCTGGAAGGCGCCCGGGAAATAGCCATGCCCGTGGTATCGATGACCATCACCCTGGCGGCGGTGTACGCGCCGATCGGTTTCCTCACCGGACTGACCGGGGCGCTGTTCAAGGAGTTCGCGCTGACCCTGGCCGGTGCGGTGGTGATTTCCGGCATCGTCGCCCTGACGCTGTCGCCGATGATGTGCGCCTACTTGCTGCGCCACGAAGAAAACCCCAGCGGCCTGGCCCATCGCCTGGACCGCATCTTCGACAGCCTCAAGCGCCGCTATCAAAGCATGCTCCACGGCACGCTCAACACCCGCCCGGTGGTGCTGGTGTTCGCGCTGATCGTGTTGTGCCTGATCCCGGTGTTCCTCAAGTTCACCAAGTCGGAACTGGCGCCGGACGAAGACCAGGGCATCATTTTCATGATGGCCAGCGCGCCGCAGCCGACCAACCTTGATTACCTGAGCGCCTACACCGACGAATTCATTACCATCTTCAAAGCGTTTCCCGAGTACTACTCCTCGTTCCAGATCAACGGCTACAACGGCGTGCAGGCCGGGATCGGCGGTTTCCTGCTCAAGCCATGGAACGAGCGCAGCCGCACCCAGATGGAAATCCTTCCCGAGGTGCAGAGCAAACTGGAAGGCATTTCCGGCTTGCAGATCTTCGGTTTCAACCTGCCCTCCCTGCCCGGCACCGGTGAAGGTTTGCCGTTCGAATTCGTCGTCAATACCGCCAACGACTATGAGCTGCTGCTGCAAGTCGCCGACCGGATCAAGAAACGCGCCATGGAATCGGGCAAATTCGCTTTCGTCGACCTCGACCTGGCCTTTGACAAACCGGAAGTGGTGGTCGATATCGACCGCGCCAAGGCCGCGCAGATGGGTGTGTCGATGCTCGACCTCGGCGGCACGCTGGCGACATTGCTCGGTGAGGCGGAAATCAACCGTTTCACCATCGACGGGCGCAGCTACAAGGTGATCGCGCAGGTCGAGCGAGCCTACCGCGACAATCCGGGGTGGCTGAACAATTACTACGTGAAAAATACCCAGGGCGAGTTACTGCCACTGTCGACCCTGATCAAGGTCAGCGACCGTGCGCGGCCGCGCCAACTCAATCAGTTCCAGCAGCTCAATGCGGCGAAGATTTCCGGCTTTCCGCTGGTGAGCATGGGCGAAGCGATTGACACCGTTCTGCAGATCGCCCGGGAAGAAGCGCCGGCCGGGTTTGCCTTCGACTACGGCGGTGCTTCGCGCCAATACGTGCAGGAAGGCAGCGCGTTGTGGGTGACTTTCACCCTGGCGCTGGCGATCATTTTTCTGGTGCTGGCGGCGCAGTTCGAAAGCTTCCGCGATCCTTTGGTGATATTGGTCACCGTGCCGCTGTCGATTTGCGGCGCGCTGATTCCGCTGTTCCTCGGCTGGTCGAGCATGAACATCTACACCCAGGTCGGGTTGGTGACGCTGATTGGCCTGATCAGCAAACACGGCATTCTGATCGTCGAGTTCGCCAACCAGTTGCGCAAGGACAGGGGCCTGACGGCGCGAGAGGCGGTGGAAGAAGCCGCAGCGATTCGCTTGCGCCCGGTGCTCATGACCACAGCGGCGATGGTGTTCGGCATGGTGCCGCTGATTCTGGCGACCGGGGCGGGTGCGGTCAGCCGCTTTGATATCGGCATGGTGATTGCCACGGGGATGTCGATCGGTACGCTGTTTACGCTGTTTGTCTTGCCGTGCGTCTATACGTTCCTGGCGAAACCGGATCGCAAATAACGCCTATGTCCCCCCTGTGGGAGCGCGAATGCGGTGTGTCAGTCGACATCTTCGTCAATCGACACACCGCGTTCGCGAGCAAGCCCGCTCCCACAGAGGATATGTATTGGCCCGAATACCGAAAATAAGAAAGGCCTCGCATTTGCGAGGCCTTTTATTTGGGCTTCGATCGTTTCAACTGGCAGGCCTCATGCCTTGGGACAAACCAAACATGAACAACAGCAGATCATGATCGGGTTGGGTTGCCACGGAGGCCTTCGCCACCCGTGGTGCCGCGCAGTGAGCGTCTGTTTCAGACGCGCCGATGACCTGCATGCGCGGCTGCTCCCAGGCCGCCACCGCCAGAGAAGCAACTGCCAAGGCCCCTACCAGGAACATACCTCGTGCAATTTCGAGTTTCATCGCTATAAACCTTTGATAGCGCTGCCAAACGCCGTCTCATAAAAATAGACGAGTTTTTTCCAGTCGGCTTCGCGGAACGACGAATGGCGCCGCAATTGCTTCATGTCATGCTGCGCTGCGCGATAGGCGGTCAGACGCTGACGGCATTTTTCCAGATCGATCAATGCCACTTCGACCTTGGCCGCTTCGCCTTCACCGGTCACCCGGACAAATACGTGCTTGATGTAAATGCAGCTGTGTTGCCAGCGGCCCTTGTGCATGCGTGCCAGATTCTCGGCCAGATCCTTGAGCACCCGCTCAAAGATTCCGTCGCCACACTGATCGCGACCGCCAGCAGCGGCCAGCCAGTGCTCCAGCTCCTGGAAACCGTCGAGGGACCTGGTCACCAGCAACGCGCGCCATTTGTGCTGCGGATCAGGCTGTGCACCACAAAACACGATCTCGGGGACGCGCACGCCCAGCTTGCTGACGCCGGTCAGCGCATCCAGTTCACGCAATACGGTCGGACGGCCGAACGGGTGCAGCCAACTGCGGTAGATGTGCCCCGTCTGGCGCTTGGCGTACAGCAGTTGGCCGTCACGCCCGACCACGCGTTGCACACCACTTTCGCCACCGCGCCGCACGTTGGGTTCTTCAACCCATTCGCCACGCTGGTTCCAGTAGTAATCGAAACGATCCTGTGCTGCGACATCCGCTTCAACCGCTGCTTGCACTGCCATCCTCTACCTCTTGCGTAATACGTAAACCCGCCACATCGCATAGAGCGGAATAAAGTCCAGTTGTTCCTGAATGCGGAAACCGGCCTGTTCAAATTCTTTTTCGATCGTCGCCGCCGGAATCAGAAAACGATTCTGGTAGTCGCGATTCGGGCGATCCAGCTCGGCGCGCTTGCGCTTCCAGGCTTTGAAATTGCCGTCGACCCACAAGGAAACAATCACACTGTCGCGGGTTACCCGTTCGAACTCGCGCAGGATCACCTGACGGTGCTCGGACTCACCGATATGGTGCAGCAGACGCATGCAGAAAATGCTGTCGACCGCGTTATCCGGCAGGGCGATATCAAACGCCGAGGTGTGCAACGGCTGAACCCGCTTTACCACATCGGCCGGTTGCCCTTGCAACGCCGTTTTGATCATCGATTCGGAGTTGTCCGCGCCGATGATCACCCGGTTGGGTTTTTCTGCCAGCAGCGGCCAGAACCGCCCGGCACCGCAGGGTAGATCCAGCACCAGGCCAGGGTCACCCGCCAGTGCCAGGGCCTTGCGTGCCAATTGCTCATCGCGCCAGTGGGACAGACGACGGCCCAGACTTTCCTTGTGCTTGCGCAGGTATCGCTGTGCGTGCTGGTCGTCGTACTTTTCGGAAAAATCGAGCTTGATCGGGTCGGCCATCATCTGGACTCCTGAATGTCTGATGACGCCACCTTAATCAGTGGCGTGTCAGCGTCAGGTCATCCAATTGTGAAAAAAATGTAAGGTAAACCGACAAATTATTACAACGTTATACAGGATTTAGACAGGTGCGCGGGAGTAGCCTGAAGCGACTATTTGCGTCCATTCCCGCCAAGATCTACCTCGAATCGGCAGCCATTGGGCTCCATCGTGCTGAGACTCACGGTCCAGCTCTGGTTTTCGCAGATGCGCTGCACCAGCGACAGGCCAAGCCCCAGGCCCTCGCCGCGTTTTTCGCTGCCGCGCACGAACGGTTCGAACATCGCCTCGCGCTTTTCTTCAGGGATGCCAACGCCGGAATCCTCGACGATAAAGCCGTTGGCAGTGAGCGTCAGGCGAATGAAACCCTGTTCGGTGTAATGCAGCGCGTTGCGCAGCAGGTTGCCCATGACCGCGTTGAGCAACGTCGCGTTGTAACGGCTATCCGCTGGGTTGCCCGGCTCGAACAGCAATGTCAGGCCCTTGCGTTCGATCGGCTCACGCCACAGGCAGAGCAAGCTTTGCGCCACCTGCGTGAGGTTTTGCTGCGGTGCCGCGCCAGGTTCTTCGTTCTGCGCGCGGGCCAGCATCAGAAAGGTTTGCACCAGCTCGCGCATCTCTTCACTGGCTCGAGCAATGCGCTCCACCTGAGCCCGACCGCGCTGGTCGATACCCGGATTTTCCAGCAGCAGTTCGCAGGAGCTGGCCAACACCATCAACGGCGTGCGTAACTCATGGCTGACGTCGCTGGTGAACAGTCGCTCACGCGTCAATGCCTGACGCAAGCGCCCCAACGTGGCATCGAACGCTACTGCCAACTCACCGACCTCGTCAGCCGCATAATCCGGCGCCAACGGTGGCGCCAGCCCGAGCAACTGGTCGCGATGGCGGACCTGGCGCGCCAGGCGCACCACCGGCGCCATCACCTTGCGCGCGAGTACCCAGCCGAGAAACACCGCCAGTGCCAGGCTGAGCACGAAACCCACCAGGACCACGGCGAACAGCACGCGCTCGCGCTCCTCGAAATCGCTTTGATCCTGCAGCAGCACGTAGCGACGGCCATCCACGATCTCGACCATCGCGTGGTAGGACAGTTGCTCGCGAAAGACTTCGTGGAAACCCGAATCCAGATGACGCAGGTCCTTGGGCAGCTCGAAATCACCAGGGCCGCCACTGAAATAGAACAACTGATCCGGCTCCGGCCGATGGCTCCAGTCCGAGACGTTGTCCATCAACAGCAGGCGTTGGAGGTCACCGCCCAAGCCTGCCGATATCAGTTTTTCTTCGACCAGGTGCACCGTCGCGACGATGCCCATGGCGAAGGCCCCCGCCACCAGCGCGCTCATCAGCGCAAAGGCAATGATGATCCGCTGGGAAAGACTTTGCCTGAACTCCATCAGGCATCGGCCAAGCGGTAACCGACTCCGTGCACGGTGTGCAGCAGCGGCTTGGCAAACGGTTTGTCGATCACTTGGCGCAACTGATGGACATGGCTGCGCAGGCTGTCGCTGTCCGGGCAATCATCGCCCCACAAGGCCTCTTCGAGAATTTCCCGGCGCAAGACGTGCGGGCTCTTTTGCATCAACACCGCCAACAATTTGAGGCCAACCGGGTTGAGTTTCAGCAGCTTGCCGTCGCGGGTCACTTCCAGGGTATCGAGGTCGTAGCTCAGGTCACCGACCTGCAAGGCACGCCGTCCGCCGCCCTGGGCGCGGCGCATCACGGCTTCGACACGCGCGGCGAGCTCCGACAGGGCGAAGGGCTTGATCAGGTAATCGTCGGCTCCGGACTTGAAGCCCTGCAAACGGTCATCCAGCTGATCGCGGGCGGTGAGCATGATCACCGGGGTGTCGCGCCGGGCGTCTTCACGCAGACGCTTGCACAGGGTGTAGCCATCGATACCGGGCAGCATGATGTCGAGCACGATCAGGTCGTAATGCTCAGTGGCCGCCAGATGCAGGCCCGACAGGCCGTCTTGTGCGCAGTCGACGGTATAGCCTTTGAGGCCCAGATAATCGGCCAGATTGGCCAGGATGTCGCGGTTGTCTTCAACCAGCAGAATACGCATGGGTACCTCCTCCGAACGGGGTAGCGGCCGTCTTGGCCCGCGCAGCTTACGGCCAAGTGTGGCCTAGAGCTAGGCATGTGTCGGGTTGTTTCGCGAGAAAGATGCTGATTGCTGCACGCAACGCTTTTTTCACTTTCGGTTAACGATTCGCCGACGCCGAGGGCGGCAGACTCCGCGCGGTTGCGCACTTAGAACACACTGACCGACCCAGGAAAAACCCCATGGTAACGACCTCTGCCCGCCCCATTTCCAGGCCATTGAATTTGTGGCTGTGCCTGGGCATTCCCATCGCCGCGGCGATCATGCTGGTGTTGCTGGAACTGACCGATCTGGATATGACCCTGGCGCGCCTGTTCTACGACCCGGTTGCCGGTGATTTTATCGGACGCCATAGCTACTTTCTCGAAGACATCCTGCATGACCGGGCCAAACAGGTGGTGATCGCGTTCTCGGTGTTTGCCATCCTTGGCTTCGTCGGCACTTTTTTCCTCGACCGGCTCAAGCCGTTCAAGCGCGAACTGGGTTGCCTGGTGCTGTCGCTCGGTTTGGCCACCTCGTTCGTGACGCCCGTCAAAGCGGTGACCGCGGTGCAATGCCCGTGGAGCCTGGAGCAATTCGGCGGCCATGAAACCTACAGCAAACTGATGGAACATCGCCCGGCCACCGACAAGCCAGGACGGTGCTGGCCCGGCGGTCATGCCGCAACGGGGTTCACCTTGTTTGCGCTGTTCTTCGTGCTGCGCGACCGTCGTCCAAGACTGGCGCGGCAAGCGTTTGTCTTTGCCTTTGCGCTGGGTTCGGTGTTCTCGATCAGCCGCATGATGCAGGGCGCACACTTCTTTTCGCACAACGTGTGGACGGCGATTTTTTGCTGGCTGATTTGTCTGGGGGCGTATTACTGGGTGCTTTATCGTCCGGCGAGCAAGGCTGCGACGGCAATGAATCCACACCCGATCAACGCCTGAAACACACATTCAATGTAGGAGTGAGCTTGCTCGCGATAGCGGTGTGTCAGTCACTGACTATTTGAATGACACACCGCTATCGCGAGCAAGCTCACTCCTACAGGGGATCGGTGTGAAGCTGAAATCTGGGCAATAAAAAACCCCGCTGATTTTCGCCAGCGGGGTTTTTCGTTACAGGGCCAGGGCTGGCTTACATCATGCCGCCCATGCCACCCATGCCGCCCATGTCTGGCATACCGCCGCCAGCCGAGCCTTCTTTCTTCGGTGCATCAGCGATCGCCGCTTCAGTGGTCAGGATCAGACCGCCGATGGAGGATGCTGCCTGCAGCGCCGAACGAGTCACCTTGGTTGGGTCCAGAATGCCCAGTTCGATCATGTCGCCGTATTCGCCGGAAGCGGCGTTGTAACCGTAGTTACCTTTGCCGTTCTTCACTTCGTTGACGACAACACTTGGCTCGTCACCGGAGTTGGCAGCGATCTGACGCAGCGGCGCTTCAACAGCGCGACGCAGCACCGCGATGCCGACGTTCTGGTCAGCGTTGTCGCCGGTCAGACCGGTCAAGGCTTCCAGAGCACGGATCAGCGCAACGCCACCGCCAGGCACCACGCCTTCTTCAACGGCTGCACGGGTTGCGTGCAGGGCGTCTTCAACGCGGGCTTTCTTCTCTTTCATTTCAACTTCGGAACCGGCGCCAACCTTGATCACTGCAACGCCGCCGGACAGCTTGGCCAGACGCTCTTGCAGTTTTTCACGGTCGTAGTCCGAGGAAGTTTCGGCAACCTGGGCGCGGATCTGAGCGATACGGCCTTCGATGTCTGCCTGCACGCCAGCACCGTCAACGATGATGGTGTTTTCCTTGGAGATGGTCACGCGCTTGGCGCTACCCAGGTTTTCCAGGGTGGCGCTTTCGAGGCTCAGGCCGATCTCTTCGGAGATGACAGTACCGCCGGTCAGAACAGCGATGTCCTGCAGCATGGCCTTGCGACGGTCGCCGAAACCTGGAGCCTTGACGGCCGCGACTTTGACGATGCCACGCATGTTGTTCACAACCAGCGTCGCCAGGGCTTCGCCTTCAACGTCTTCGGAAACGATCAGCAGCGGACGGCCGGCTTTGGCAACGGCTTCCAGTACTGGCAGCATTTCACGGATGTTGGAGATTTTTTTGTCGACCAGCAGGATCAGCGGGCTGTCCAGCTCGGCAACCATGGTGTCTGGCTTGTTGACGAAGTACGGCGACAGGTAGCCACGGTCGAACTGCATGCCTTCTACAACCGACAGTTCGTTTTCCAGGCCCGAGCCTTCTTCAACGGTGATCACGCCTTCTTTGCCGACTTTTTCCATGGCTTCGGCAATGATGTCGCCGATGGAGCTGTCGGAGTTGGCAGAGATGGTGCCTACCTGAGCAATAGCCTTGGTGTCAGCGCATGGCTTGGACAGTTTTTTCAGCTCGGCAACGATGGCGATGGTTGCCTTGTCGATACCGCGCTTGAGGTCCATTGGGTTCATGCCGGCAGCGACGGCCTTGTAGCCCTCGTTGACGATTGCCTGAGCCAGAACGGTAGCGGTGGTGGTGCCGTCGCCTGCGTCATCGTTGGCACGGGAGGCAACGTCTTTGACCAGCTGCGCGCCCATGTTTTCGAAACGGTCTTCCAGTTCGATTTCTTTTGCTACGGAAACGCCATCCTTGGTGATGGTCGGAGCGCCGAAGCTTTTCTCGATGATCACGTTACGGCCTTTCGGGCCCAGGGTCGCTTTTACCGCGTCAGCCAGAACGTTGACGCCTTTGAGCATCTTGGAGCGGGCGGAATCGCCGAATTTAACTTCTTTAGCAGCCATGATCGATATTCCTTAAATACTTTGTAGTAACGGGAAAATGAACGGGAAATCAGTCTTCCAGAACGGCGAGAATTTCGTTCTCGCTCATTACCAGCAGGTCTTCGCCGTCGACTTTCACAGTGTTGCTGCCGGAGTAAGGGCCGAAAACAACCTTGTCACCCACTTTCACGGCCAGCGCACGTACTTCACCGTTTTCCAGTGCCTTGCCTGGACCCGCAGCCAGAATCACACCGTGGTTGGCTTTTTCAGCAGCCGAACCTGGCAGGACGATACCGCCAGCGGTTTTCTTTTCTTCTTCGCTGCGACGGATAACGACGCGGTCATGCAGAGGACGAAGCTTCATTGTCGATCTCTCCTAATTGTGGTTTTCATCGGCCGGTGTAGTCCCGGCGGGTTTAACGAATCCGGCCTGCGCCGGTTGCGGTCCGTCGAGCGAACCGCGCAAGTCTGTCCGGTTTGAATACCGGAAACCTTTCGGTGACCGATACATAGGGGCGTACAAGCCGATTACAAGGGCTGACGGAAAAAATTTTTCATCGCGGCAGCGTAAAAAAGTGCGCAAACGAACACGGCACCCGAAGGTGCCGTGTCGATGCAGAGGTTACTTGTGGTCGCGGTGTTCGAACTCACCTTCGATCACATTCGGCTCGCGTCCCAGCGGCTCGCGCGGCGCAGGACCGCCACGCGATTGCAGGTCGTCGGCGAAGGCGCGTTGGCGCATGGCCTGGTCTTCGGCGCGCTGGCGCATTTTGTTTGCCAGCCGACGACGAGTGAACGGCAACAGCATCACCAGACCCACCACATCGCTGATGAAACCCGGAATGATCAACAAGCCACCGGCCAGTGCCAGCATCAGGCCTTCGAGCATGGTTTGTGCGGGCAGTTCGCCGCGGTTCAGGCTTTCACGGGCACGCAGTGCCGTGGCCAGACCGGCGATGCGCAACACAAACACACCGAACATCGAGCCGACAATGATCAGCAGCAGGGCCGGGAAAAACCCGATCGCCCCTGCCACTTTGACGAATACGAACAGCTCCAGCACTGGAAACAGCAGAAAGAGCAACAGAAAAGGGCGCATCAAAGTTTCCTCAACGCAAGAAATGCCTTGCAGTAAGCCTTAGATGACGTCGCCCTTGCGTGAATTCAAGCTTAATCTGCCGTATTTTTTGGCCAGGATGCGGCGTGAGCCAGAGAAACCAAGGTCTCGCGTACTTGTGTCGGCGTATTACATGGCGCTGCGAAGGGCAACCAATACACCGCCTGACCAATGCGCAGGTGCATACCCTCACTGTCGATCCCGGCCAGTTGCGCCGGCACGGTACTCGGCAGCCCGGCGAGTTCGACGTAATGGGCGATGGCCTTGGCGTGGTCACTGTTCATGTGCTCGACCATGCTGATCTCAGCCTTGCCGGCGAACGGATTGGCCAGGGTCAGATTCTCAACCCAGTGGATCGCACCGAAACCGCCGATGTAGCGGTGACGCACCGGATTGAGCACCCAGAAATCAAAGTCATGGGCCTTGTGATAGTTCTGCGAATCCGGGAAGTAACGGTAATAACGCTCGGCGGCGGCATCAATGGTGGCAGGATCTTCCAGCTTTTGCGCTTCGGCCAAATACGTCAGACGCCCGACAGCCTGCACGTCGTCGGCTTCACGTTCGCCGACCAGCATCGAACACTTCGGATCTTTTTGCAGATTGTGCGTGTGCTGGGCAATGCGGCTGATCAGGATCAGCGGACGGCCCTGCTCGTCCAGGCAATACGGCACAACGGAGCCAAAAGGAAATCCCGGCATCGACTTGGAGTGAGTCGACAGCACTCCGCGGTATTCCTTGAGAAGCAATTCTCGGGCATTCTTCGCCACTTCAACGCTCAATTTATGACTCCTTAAATGGATTCCGTCTAGAAAACGGACAGGCGCGCGGATAAAAGTAACCGGCACGTATCGGGTAATGCTCATGGGCAACCTGGCCTGGACCGGTGCCGAGCGAGCGTTGCCGACAACAAAAACAACTCAGACCTGCCAGCGAGACATGCGAATGCAACTCAACGACAAAGTAATCATTATCACCGGCGGTTGCCAGGGTTTGGGCCGTTCCATGGCTGAGTATTTCGCCGGCAAAGGCGCGAAACTGGCCTTGGTCGATCTGAACCAGGAAAAACTCGAAGACGCCGTGGCCGCGTGCAAAGCCAAGGGTGTCGAAGCGCGCAGCTACCTGTGCAACGTCGCCAATGAAGAGCAGGTCGAGCACATGGTTGCTCAGGTCGCCGCCGATTTCGGCGCGATTCACGGTCTGATCAACAATGCCGGCATCCTGCGCGATGGCCTGCTATTGAAGGTCAAGGATGGCGAAATGACCAAGATGAGCCTGGCCCAGTGGCAGGCGGTGATCGACGTCAACCTGACCGGTGTTTTCCTCTGCACCCGTGAGGTGGCGGCGAAAATGGTCGAGTTAAAGAATAGCGGCGCGATTATCAACATTTCGTCCATTTCTCGTGCGGGCAATGTTGGCCAGACCAACTATTCCGCAGCCAAGGCCGGCGTGGCGGCGGCGACCGTGACCTGGGCGAAAGAACTGGCGCGCTACGGCATTCGCGTAGCGGGCATTGCACCGGGCTTTATCGAAACCGAGATGACGCTGGGAATGAAGCCGGAAGCGCTGGAGAAGATGACTTCGGGGATTCCCCTCAAGCGCATGGGCAGGCCGGAAGAGATCGCCCATTCGGCGGCGTACATCTTCGAAAACGACTATTACACCGGGCGGATTCTGGAGATGGATGGCGGGTTGCGGATCTAACCGACGATACAAAACAACTGTGGGAGCGGGCTTGCTCGCGAACGCGTTGGGTCAGACAACTAATCAGTTGAATGACACACCGCGTTCGCGAGCAAGCCCGCTCCCACATTTTTATCCAGCGTTTGTTTAATCGTCGCTGATGGTGATATTCGGCATCGCCGGCGTTGCCGCTTCCTGCAACACAATGCGCGCGCCAACGTGGCGGGCCAGTTCCTGATAGACCATGGCAATCTGGCTGTCCGGCTCGGCGATCACCGTAGGTTTGCCACCGTCGGCCTGCTCACGGATCAGCATCGACAGTGGTAGCGAGGCCAGTAATTCGACGCCGTACTGGGTCGCCAGTTTCTCACCGCCGCCTTCACCGAACAAATGCTCGGCATGGCCGCAGTTCGAGCAGATGTGCACCGCCATGTTTTCCACCACGCCCAGCACCGGAATGTTGACCTTGCGGAACATTTCCACGCCCTTGCGCGCATCGAGCAGCGCCAGATCCTGCGGCGTGGTGACAATCACCGCGCCCGCCACCGGGACTTTCTGCGCCAGGGTCAGTTGGATATCACCGGTGCCCGGCGGCATGTCGATCACCAGATAGTCCAGGTCGCCCCACGCGGTTTGTGTGACCAGTTGCAGCAACGCCCCGGAAACCATCGGCCCGCGCCAGACCATCGGCGTGTTGTCGTCGGTCAGGAACGCCATGGACATGACTTCCACGCCATGGGCCTTGAGTGGCACGAACCACTTCTGATCCTTGACCTCCGGGCGGGTGCGCTCGGGAATGCCGAACATGATGCCCTGGCTCGGGCCGTAGATATCGGCGTCGAGAATGCCCACCTTCGCGCCTTCGCGGGCCAGCGCCAGCGCGAGGTTGGCGGCGGTGGTCGATTTGCCCACGCCGCCCTTGCCGGACGCCACCGCGACCACGTTCTTGACGTTGGCCAGCCCCGGAATCTGCGCCTGGGCCTTGTGCGCGGCGATCACGCTGGTCACTTCGACGCGAGCAATCACCACGCCTTCGATGTTTTCAATGGCCAGTTGCAGAAGTTGCGCCCAACCGCTCTTGAACAGGCCGGCGGCATAACCGATTTCCATCTGCACATTGACGCGATCACCGACGATCTCGATGTTTTTCACACAACCGGCGCTGACCGGGTCCTGGTTCAGGTAGGGGTCGGTGTATTGGCTGAGGACGGCTTCCACCGCTGCGCGAGTGACGGCGCTCATGGGCAACTCCGATAACAAGACTGGAAAAGATGACGGCTATCCTACGCTGGAGACCGATCTGAGGCGAACAGATTACCCGAGCTGGAAAGCCACTGTGGTGAGGGGATTTATCCCCGTTCGGCTGCGCAGCAGTCGCCAATTCATTGCACGCGGTATGACTGTTACACCGAGAAAGCAGGTTTTGGGGCGGCTTTGCCACCCAGCGGGGATAAATCCCCTCGCCACAAGTCCCAGCGGCGCAGGGGTGAAAAATATGCGCCGGCGCTTTATAGTGGCCGACCTCCGTTTCATCAAGTAGCGAAGCCCCATGTCCGAGCCACGCAAGATCCTCGTCACCAGCGCCCTGCCCTACGCCAACGGTTCGATCCACCTTGGCCACATGCTGGAATACATCCAGACCGATATGTGGGTGCGCTTCCAGAAGCATCGCGGCAACCAATGCATTTACGTCTGCGCCGACGACGCCCACGGTTCGGCGATCATGCTGCGTGCGGAAAAGGAAGGCATCACCCCGGAACAACTGATCGCCAACGTGCAGGCTGAACACAGCGCCGACTTTGCCGACTTCCTGGTCGATTTCGACAACTTCCACTCCACTCACGCCGAAGAAAACCGTGAGCTGTCGAGCCAGATCTACCTCAAGCTGCGTGACGCCGGGCACATCGCCCAGCGCTCGATCACCCAGTATTTCGACCCGGAAAAGAAAATGTTTCTGGCCGATCGCTTCATCAAGGGCACCTGCCCGAAATGTGGCACCGAAGACCAGTACGGCGACAATTGCGAAAAATGCGGTGCAACCTACGCACCGACCGACCTGAAGGATCCGAAGTCGGCGATCTCCGGCGCCACCCCGGTGCTCAAAGACTCCCAGCACTTCTTCTTCAAGCTGCCGGACTTCCAGGAAATGCTGCAGGCCTGGACTCGCAGCGGCACCCTGCAAGACGCTGTCGCCAACAAGCTGTCGGAATGGCTGGATGCCGGCCTGCAACAGTGGGACATTTCTCGCGACGCGCCGTACTTCGGTTTCGAGATTCCGGGCGAGCCGGGCAAGTATTTCTACGTGTGGCTGGACGCGCCGATCGGTTACATGGCCAGCTTCAAGAACCTCTGTGATCGCACGCCGGAGCTGGACTTCGACGCGTTCTGGGGCAAGGACTCGACCGCCGAGCTGTACCATTTCATCGGCAAGGACATCGTCAACTTCCACGCGCTGTTCTGGCCAGCCATGCTTGAAGGCGCGGGCTTCCGCAAGCCGACCGCAATCAACGTGCACGGCTACCTGACCGTCAACGGCCAGAAGATGTCAAAGTCGCGCGGTACCTTCATCAAGGCCCGGACTTATCTGGATCACCTGTCGCCGGAATACCTGCGCTACTACTACGCGGCCAAGCTCGGCCGTGGCGTCGACGATCTGGACCTGAACCTCGAAGACTTCGTGCAGAAGGTCAACTCCGACCTGGTCGGCAAAGTGGTCAACATCGCCAGCCGCTGCGCCGGCTTTATCCACAAGGGCAACGCCGGGCTGCTGGTCGACAACAATGCCGCGCCGGAGCTGACCGAGGCCTTCCTCGCCGCCGCGCCCGGCATTGCCGACGCTTATGAAGCCCGCGATTTCGCCCGTGCCATGCGCGAAACCATGGCCCTGGCCGACCGCGCCAATGCGTGGATCGCCGACAAGGCACCGTGGTCGCTGAACAAGCAGGAAGGCAAACAGGATAAAGTCCAGGCGATCTGCGCCACCGGCATCAACCTGTTCCGCCAGTTGGTGATTTTCCTCAAACCGGTACTGCCGCTGCTGGCCGCCGATGCCGAGGCGTTCCTCAACGTCGCACCGCTGACGTGGAACGACCACACCACCTTGCTGGCCAACCATCAGCTCAACGAATTCAAACCGTTGATGACCCGCATCGACCCGGTAAAAGTACAAGCCATGACCGACGCCTCGAAAGAAGACCTGACCGCCAGCCAGACTGACACCGGCGCCGCCGCACCTGCAGGCAACGGCGAGCTGGCCAAGGATCCGCTGTCGCCGGAGATCGACTTCGACGCATTCGCCGCCATCGACCTGCGCGTGGCGCTGATCGTCAAGGCCGAACACGTTGAGGGCGCCGACAAGCTGCTGCGTCTGACCCTGGATATCGGTGACGAGCAACGCAACGTGTTCTCCGGAATCAAGAGCGCTTATCCGGATCCGTCGAAACTCGACGGTCGCCTGACCATGATGATCGCCAACCTCAAGCCACGGAAAATGAAGTTCGGCATTTCCGAAGGCATGGTGATGGCGGCAGGCCCTGGCGGTGAAGAAATCTACCTGCTGAGCCCGGACAGCGGCGCCAAGCCGGGTCAACGCATCAAGTAAGACCTTGCGGTAAATCGATCCCACCGGCGTGCCCCGCATGCCGGTGGGATTTTTCATATCTGGCCCGGCCACCCTGGCGCCCGGATAATGCCTAACCTTACGAGACACCCGCCCGTTTGCCGGCAGAACCATGACCGAACTTGTGCTTACGCTTATCAGTGCTGCGCTGCTCAACAACCTGGTGTTGCACTGGCCGCTGGGCGTCGACCCGCTGTTGGCGAGCAGTCGTCGCCAGGTGCATGCGTTGGGGCTGGCGACGCTGTGTCTGATGGTGATTGTCGGTGTCATCGGTTACGCGGTCTGGCATTGGCTGCTCGTGCCACTGCAACTGCAAGCCTTGCGCCTGTTCGTGTTCCTGCCGTTAAGCGTGGTACTGATTGCGCCGCTGGTGAAGCGGCTGGCGCGTTGGCTGCCAAACCTGCCATTCGATGGGCTATGGCCGCTGTTGCTGGGCAATGCCGGTGTGCTTGGGCTGGCACTGATCAATGCCCAAATCGATAAAGGCCTGCTGCACGCGACAGCACTGAGCCTCGGTGCCGGACTCGGCTTCTGGCTGGTGCTTGGCCTGTTCAACGATTTACGCGAACGCAGCGCCGACAACGATATCCCCCTGCCCTTTCGCGGCCTGCCGATCGATCTGATCGGGGCCGGACTGATCGCAGTGATTTTTCTCGGATTCAGTGGACTGATCAAAACATGAGTCTGATTCAGCGCATCGACGCCCTTTTGCCGCAGACCCAGTGCGGCAAATGCGGCCACCCGGGATGCAAACCGTACGCGCAAGGCATCGCCGATGGCGAACCGATCAACAAGTGCCCTCCGGGGGGTGACGAAACCATCGCGGCCCTGGCCGAGTTGTTGAAAGTGCCGGTGCTGGAACTCGACGTCAGTCGCGGCGCGGCGCCACCGCAAGTAGCATATATCCGCGAAGCCGAATGCATCGGCTGCACCAAGTGCATTCAGGCTTGCCCGATCGACGCCATCGTCGGCGCAGCAAAACTGATGCACACCGTATTGATTGATGAGTGCACCGGCTGCGACTTGTGTGTGGCGCCCTGCCCCGTCGATTGCATCGAAATGCGCCCTTTGCCACCCACAGCATTGCCGGTCACCGGGGGCCTGGCCTTCAGCCTCGACGAGCAACGCGCACGAAATGCCAAACGCGATCATGCCCGCCAGCGCTTCGAGCGGCGCAACGCGCGCCTGCAACGCGAGGAACAGCAAAAGCAGGCTGAGCGCGAAGCCCGGGCCAGACGCGTAGTCCAGCCGCCAGTCTCGACGGCGGATCCCGTGCAGGCGGCACTGGAGCGGGTGCGAGCGCAAAAAACCGCAAACGCAGACGCGGCGTTGAAAAAAGCCAAAATCGACGTGGCGATGAGCCGTGCGCAACTGCACAAGTCGCTGAAAGCGTTCGGCCACCCGCCGACATTCGAACAACAGTCGCAACTGATCGTGCTGCAACAACAGTTCGAAGCGGCCGAACAGGCACTGGTTGCACTCGAACGCGCGGCTGTGCCGGCTCCGGCAGCAACCCCAGCCCCGGCGGCAAACGCGGAGCTGAAGCGAGCGAAGATTCAACTGGCCATGCGCCGCGCCGAACTTAAAAAAGCCCAGGCAGCAGAAGCGCCACCGGAACAGATCGCCACGCTGGAACAAGCGCTACGGAACGCCGAACGTCTGGTGCAAGACCATGCTGCCCCTTGAGTCCACGGATGATCGCCTGCCGCAGGCGATGAAACGAGTGCTGCTCGCCGTCGTTCCTGGATTGTTGGTCTTGTTATGGGTGTATGGCTGGGGGGCATTGATTAACCTGGCCCTGTGCGTCACCACCGGGTTGTTCGTCGAGGCGGCGGTGACAAAGCTGCGCGGTCAGGCCATGCGGGCCACGCTGAGCGATGGCAGCGCGTTGGTCAGCGCAACATTGCTGGGCGCCGCGTTGCCACCTTATTGCCCTTGGTGGCTGACCGTGACGGCGATGGCTGCCGGCTTGTTGTTCGGCAAACACCTGTACGGCGGCCTCGGGAAGAACCCGTTCAACCCGGCGATGCTCGGTTTCGCTTTGGCGATTGTATTGTTCCCGCAGCCAATGACCCAGTGGCCCGCCCAGGGCATGGATCTGTTCAGCGCCCTGCAACAGGTGTTCGCTTCGTCTCAGGCGCCAGACGCCTGGGTGCAGGCGACCGTGCTGGACGCTTTGCGCATCAACAAAAGCCTGACCATGGACGAGCTGTTCGCCGGACATCCCGCGTTCGGTCATTTCGCCGGGCGCGGGGTGGAGTCGGTGAATCTGGCGTTTCTTGCCGGTGGTCTGTTTTTGCTCCAGCGCCGAGTGTTCGGCTGGCACGCGCCGCTGGGCATGCTTGCCAGCCTGACGCTGATCAGTCTGTTGTGCTGGAACGGCTCCGGGTCGGATTCAAATGGCTCGCCGCTGTTCCATCTGCTGAGCGGCGCCACCATGCTCGGCGCCTTTTTCATCATTACCGAACCGGTGTCCGGTGCCAAAAGTGCCCTTGCCCGCCTGCTGTTCGGTGTCGGCGTCGGCCTGCTGACCTACTTGATCCGTACATGGGGCGGCTATCCTGACGGTGTCGCGTTTGCGGTGCTGCTGATGAATTTGTGTGTTCCGACGCTGGAGCGGTTTGCCGCCAAGCGGCAAACGCAGGTTGCCCCATGAGCCGTACGAAAAATGTCCTGACGGTGGTTTTACTGGCTATCGTCGGAATGAGCGTGACGTACCTGTTACAGCGCAGCAGCGCGCCGCAGATTGCCGCCGAACAGCGTCTGATCGACAGCCGCAAGCTGCTCGATGTGCTGCCCGCCGAGCGCTATGACAATCAACCGCTGGAACAACCGCTGACGCTGCCCGACAGTAACTTGCTGCACAGCAAACTGACTGGCGGCTATCGCGCAAGCAAGGCCGGGCTGCCGGTCGCAGTACTGCTACGCAGTCAGACCCAAGGCTACGCGGGCCCGCTTGAATTGCTGGTCGCTATCGATTCCACCGGCAGGCTGATGGGTGTCAAGACGCTCAAGCACACCGAAACACCGGGCCTCGGTGGTCCCGTCGGTGACTGGCCGAATGCCTGGCTACAGATGTTTACCGGCAAATCGCTCACTGCCCCCCCGGACGCAGGCTGGGCGCTGAAAAAAGATCAGGGACAGTTCGATCAGATGGCCGGGGCGACCATCACTTCCCACGCTACCCTTGAGGCCATCCGTGATGCGCTGCGTTACTTCGACGCGCATCGGTCGGCGTTGCTGGAGAACGGCACATGAACTCAGCGGCAACCTCGGCAAGCGCGTTGATGCTGGTGCCGTTGCTCGGCGCTACCGGCTCTCTGGGCGCGGCGTTCGGGACCACCCTGTTATTCTTTGCGGTGCTCATCGGCTATGGCGTGTGCATGTCTGCCTTGCGGTCGCGCCTGACGCTGGCAAGCGCAGTGCTGGCAAGCGTGGTACTCGCAGCCACAATCACCAGCTGTGCCGAGATCATTGCGCAGCGCTGGTTTCTGCCCTGGTATCAGACTTCTGCCCTCTATGCGGGGTTGATCGCCTGGCAATGCGTGGTGCTGGAACACAGCGGTTTCTTTCGCTATCCGCTGGCCGTGCGCTGCAGACGCTGCGGTCTGTTCGCCAGCCTGATGCTGCTGCTTGCCGGGCTGCGTGAAGTCATCGGACGCGGCAGTCTGGGTCAGGGCTTGTTTGAACACTGGCATGGCCTGGTTGTATTCAGCGAGGGGCTGCATCTGTTCACGCTGGTTCCCGGCGCCTTTATAGTGTTGGGGCTGTTGTTGGCGGCCCGTCAGGCGATGACTCGCCCGCACTCTGTTACCAAGGAAACGCATCATCTATGAATGCCGCAAAACGTCTCGAGATCTTTCGCCGCCTGCACGAAGACAATCCCGAACCGAAGACCGAACTGGCCTATTCATCGCCTTTCGAACTGTTGATCGCGGTGATTCTTTCGGCGCAATCAACCGACGTGGGCGTCAACAAGGCCACTGCAAAACTGTTCCCGGTGGCCAATACCCCCGCGGCGATCTACGCCTTGGGTGTCGAAGGCTTGTCCGAGTACATCAAGACCATTGGCCTGTATAACAGCAAAGCAAAAAACGTCATTGAAACCTGCCGTTTGCTGGTTGAGCGCCACAACAGTGAAGTCCCGCAGTCCCGCGAAGAACTTGAAGCCCTGCCCGGCGTAGGACGCAAGACCGCCAATGTGGTGCTCAACACCGCGTTTCGCCAGTTGACCATGGCGGTCGACACGCACATTTTCCGCGTCAGCAATCGCACCGGCATTGCACCGGGCAAGAATGTGGTCGAGGTGGAAAAGAAACTGATGAAGTTTGTACCCAAAGAATTCCTGCTCGATTCACACCACTGGCTGATCCTGCACGGTCGTTACGTCTGTCTGGCGCGCAAACCGCGGTGTGGCAGCTGCCGCATCGAGGATCTGTGCGAATACAAAGCCAAAACCTCGGACGATTGAGCGTTATCGGGTTTTTGCACCCATCGATTGAAAAAATCTTTTTTACCCGCCGCAGTATTGTCGATATAAGGGGCGCCAAAGGCAGTCTTAGCCGGGAGTTAACCGATGAGTACCGACAAAGAACAATTGGATGTAGACGAAGATTTTATCGCCGTAGAAGCCGACGAAGTGGAACCTGTAGCGGTCGAGGTGGCGAAAACCAACCTGAGCAAACGTCGCACCATCGATAACCTGCTGGAGGAGCGCCGATTGCAACGGCAATTGGCCGATTACGATTTTGACCTCTGAGTTTTAAAAGCCTCCCGACCCGGAGGCTTTTTATTTTCTGCGACTAGCTGAATGCGATCGGCCCATGACCCTGTCAGCTATGCGCGTACTCAAACAAGTCCGTTGCGTTGTGCAAGTTCGATCAGATCAACCAGCGAGCGGGCGTTGAGCTTCAATAACAAGCGGGTTTTGTAGGTACTCACCGTCTTGTTACTCAAAAACATGCCGTCGGCGATTTCCTTGTTGGTTTTACCCCGCGCCAACTGTTGCAACACCATCATCTCCCGTCCGGAAAGACGATCGACCATGTCGGCTTCACTGGCATTGCCCAGGCTGGTACGCACGGTATGCAGCGCCTGATTGGGAAAATAACTGTAGCCAGAGAGAACGGCCTTGATGGCACTGAGCAGTTCAGTCAGATCCTGCTGTTTACAGACGTATCCCGCCGCGCCTGATTGCATGCAGCGCATCGAAAAATGTCCCGGCGCCTGCGAGGTCAGAACCAGGACTTTAATAGGCATGGCGGTGGACGTCAGACGCGCAATAACTTCCAGGCCATCAAGTTTCGGTATTCCAATATCCAGAATGACAATATCCGGCATTTGTTCGCGAGCAATCTGCAAGGCATCGACACCATTGTCAGTTTCTGCAATGACTTCGTAGCCATGCCGTTCCATCAGCATACGCACTGCAAGCCGAATGACGGGGTGGTCATCCACGATCAGCACTTTATTCATGGGCAGGTCCAGTTTTCGCGGTTCGATTTTTTAGAACACGCACAATATCCCAGTCACTTGCCCCATGGCATGCCAAGTCTGACACGCGCTTACATCGCGAGACATTCCCTACACCGATTGAGGATAATTCCCACAAAAATTCGCTTTGTTTATCGGACAGTACCCGCTTCGCACCGAAGGAATACTTCCGCTTGCAATTCGTAACAACTTCCGCTCGCGATTTTGCAGCCTCTCGCGGTGGTGCCAATACTCATCGCATCCGCTGGCCTGCGGCAGAACCGCCACCCGCCAGCCTGAAACTCCGCCTCCCGCTCTCCCATGAATACTTGTGCAGCCGGAACTTAATAAAAACCTGAAACAACAGTTCGATACTTAACTATATTCTTTTGCTATAAATAGAAACACCCAAAAAAACATCAAACTGCAATCAAGCCACCCCAAACATACACTTTCCGAGAGTAAGAAAAAACAATATGACCACACTAAGAATTAAAAACAAAATAACCAACCCCATGACCGTCATTGCCATCTTCGCGCTCATATCAGAAACATCAGCAGCGGTATCCCTGCCGTTCCTCGACCACCATGACCGTGCAATCTATGTCTGGTTTCTGATCAGTTTTCCTTTTTACTTGCTGCTCCTGTTCTTCATCACTCTGAACTTCAACCACCGCTCGCTCTATTCACCTTCTGATTTTGGCAATGACAAGAATTTCTTGAAGGCCATCGATAACAATGAACGCGACAAGAAAGGATCTGCGACCGGCCTCCCGACTGTCCGGCACTATGCGCTCAAAGTAACCAGCCGCATCGTGCCCGCAAAAACCGATAACACTCAATGCAAGGAAGCATACGAAACGCATAACTCGCTTGATCCACCGACAAACCTCGCTCCCGGCAGCAGTCCGGTCTTACATCACGATATCCGGCTGCCCGCCGCCGTCAGACATCTGCATATCATTGATGCACGAGAGGTTGATGTTTTTAGAGAGGTGGACATCCTGCTGGATAAAATTCGACACACCGACAAGAAAACCGCCCATGCCATCGTGTTTCTGTCCAGTCAGGCGTCGGATGTTTCGCGGATGCGGCAGGCAATGCGGCACATCAAGCACACGAAGAAAGGCTCACCCCGCTGCATCATTTATAACCTGGGGTCGCAAACACTGACCTTGCTGGGGCGGGAATGAAGCATTACTCGCTCGCTCGATCGCTGAAAAAAACTGCCCCATGGCAGCCCGATCAAGAATTCTGTAAAAAAAACGGCCTTGTCTTGCGACACGGCCGTTTTTTCATTGCGCGTCAGTCTGAGTCACTCAGAACAGCTTGCGGCCCTTGTTGGCAGCAATGCGCATGCGCAGCGCATTGAGCTTGATGAAGCCCGCTGCGTCAGCCTGATTGTAAGCACCGCCGTCTTCTTCGAAGGTTGCGATGTTGGCATCGAACAGCGAATCGTCGGACTTGCGGCCGGTCACGATGACGTTGCCTTTATACAGCTTCAGGCGCACCACGCCGTTCACGTTGACCTGCGAAGCGTCAATCATCTGTTGCAGCATCAGACGCTCCGGGCTCCACCAGTAACCGGTGTAGATCAGGCTGGCGTACTTCGGCATCAGCTCATCCTTGAGGTGAGCGACTTCGCGGTCCAGAGTGATCGACTCGATGGCGCGGTGAGCGCGCAGCATGATCGTGCCGCCCGGGGTTTCGTAGCAGCCACGGGACTTCATGCCGACGTAACGGTTTTCGACGATGTCCAGACGGCCGATGCCATGCTCGCCACCGATCTTGTTCAGCGTCGCCAGTACGGTGGCTGGGGTCATTTCGACGCCGTCCAGCGCCACGATGTCGCCGTTGCGGTAGGTCAGTTCCAGGTATTGCGGGGTGTCGGGAGCGTTCTCCGGGGAGACGGTCCAGCGCCACATGTCTTCTTCGTGCTCGGTCCAGGTGTCTTCCAGCACGCCGCCTTCATAGGAGATGTGCAGCAGGTTGGCGTCCATCGAGTACGGGGATTTTTTCTTGCCGTGGCGTTCGATCGGTATCGCGTGCTTCTCGGCGTAGTCCATCAGCTTCTCGCGCGACAGCAGGTCCCACTCGCGCCACGGCGCAATGACTTTCACGCCTGGCTTGAGTGCGTAGGCACCCAGTTCGAAACGCACCTGGTCGTTGCCCTTGCCGGTGGCGCCATGGGAAATGGCGTCGGCGCCGGTTTCGTTGGCGATTTCGATCAGGCGCTTGGCGATCAGCGGACGTGCGATGGACGTACCCAGCAGGTACTCACCTTCGTAAACGGTGTTGGCGCGGAACATCGGGAACACGAAATCACGCACGAATTCTTCGCGCAGGTCGTCGATGTAGATTTCTTTGACGCCCATGGCCTGGGCCTTGGCGCGGGCCGGCTCGACCTCTTCGCCTTGACCGAGATCAGCGGTGAAGGTCACCACTTCACAGTTATAAGTA
Source organism: Pseudomonas sp. SWRI81 (assembly GCF_014268545.1). NCBI lineage: Bacteria > Pseudomonadati > Pseudomonadota > Gammaproteobacteria > Pseudomonadales > Pseudomonadaceae > Pseudomonas > Pseudomonas sp. SWRI81. Next base: position 15,828 of record NZ_JABWQS010000032.1, on the reverse strand, counting down.
TCCTGCAGCCACTTGAGGATCACCGAAGTGTCCAGGCCGCCGGAATACGCCAGAACGACCTTGTTTACGTCCGCCATGCCATCACTCCACGGGGTTCTACGGAAAGCCGGGGAGTCTACCGCTCAAACGCGATAATTTACAGAGGCGCGACAGCTTAAGACGACAAAGCGACAGAATGTTTCGAGAGCGCGACGATGACCGGCGAGTCAGGAAGTCGCTGCGGTGCTGGCCGGCGTGCTCGCTTGCGGTGCTGGAACCGGGGCCGTTGTCGGTGCCACGCGCGCCAGTTTGACATTGACCCGACGGTTCTTCGCGCGATTGGCCTTATTGGTGTTCGGCACAATGGGGTATTGCTCGCCATGGAAGCGCACGGTGATCTGTGATTCCTGGATGCCGTTGGCCTTGAAGAAATCAACCACCGCCAGCGCCCGGCGGCGCGACAACTCACGATTGGTCAACCGATTGCCGCTGTTGTCGGAATGGCCGTCGAGTTCGATGTGATTGACCGTCGGGTCGGCCTTCATGTAGTCGAGCATGACTTGCAGCTTGGCCTTGGCGGCCGGGTCCAGGTCAACGCCTTCGCCGGGAAAGCCTATCTGCGATTGCTTGATCTGATCAAAATTCTGCGGCAGCAAATTCGCCACACAGGTCTGGTAATCGTTGAACGCTTTGCTGAATTTGACCGGAAGCAGACGTACTTCCGAAACACGGCCATCGCCAGACGCGCGGCGCACTACCGGACTGCGACCATCCAGCAATCCACTGATCAAGCCACCGGCCTGCGATTGCGAGCTGTTGAACAGTACGTTGCCACTGCCCAGCCTGACGCTGCCCAGATTGATGTCGCCGCGCCCTGGCTGCCACGGCGCAGCGGCAGCCAGCAGCGTTGCCGATCCGCCGCCGAGCATGGCGTTATAAGCGTTGAGACGAAAAATCGCCTGCTCGCCGGCCTTGCGCACGAATTCGCCCGAGCCGAAATCGGTGATCGGCTGGGTCAGACGGCATTCGAACTTGTCGCCGGCGACCGTCCACTCAATGCTCTCCAGACGGGTCTGGTACGTCAGCGCCATCGCGGGAAGGCTGGCAAACACACTGAGCAAGGCTAAATAACGCTGGCGCACGGGAGGCTCCATTGGCTTGTGAAACACAAACACCGATTCACACAATGTTTACGGCATACCTTCGGGATATCGGACACTGTCGGCAAAACTTGATAGCGAGTGCCTGCAAGAGTCTTTTCCGGTAGCATTCGCCTCAGTTTGACCCGCCTGGAATCCCCTCATGTCCGACCGCCTGACCCTGCTGCGTCCCGACGACTGGCACATTCATCTTCGCGATGGTGCCGTGTTGACCAATACCGTTGCCGATGTTGCGCGCACCTTCGGTCGCGCCATCATCATGCCCAACCTGGTACCGCCGGTGCGCAACGCCGCTGAAGCCGACGGCTACCGTCAGCGGATCCTCGCTGCCCGCCCGGCCGGCAGTCAGTTCGAGCCGTTGATGGTGCTGTACCTCACCGACCGCACCCAGCCCGAAGAAATCCGCGAGGCCAAGGCCAGCGGCTTCGTGCACGCCGCCAAGCTGTACCCGGCCGGAGCGACCACCAACTCCGACTCCGGTGTAACCAGCATTGACAAGATCTTTCCGGTGCTCGAGGCCATGGCCGAAGTCGGCATGCCGCTGTTGATCCACGGCGAAGTCACGCGCGGCGATGTCGACGTCTTCGACCGCGAAAAAATCTTTATCGATGAGCACATGCGCCGTGTCGTCGAGCGCTTCCCGACGCTGAAAGTGGTATTCGAACACATCACCACTGGCGACGCCGTGCAGTTCGTCAACGAGGCATCGGCCAATGTCGGCGCGACCATCACCGCACATCATCTGCTCTACAACCGCAACCACATGCTGGTAGGCGGAATTCGGCCGCACTTCTACTGCCTGCCGATTCTCAAGCGCAATACGCACCAGGAAGCCCTGCTCGACGCCGCCACCAGCGGCAGCGCAAAGTTTTTCCTCGGCACCGACTCGGCACCGCACGCGCAGCACGCCAAGGAAGCCGCTTGCGGCTGCGCCGGCTGCTACACCGCCTATGCTGCCATCGAGTTGTATGCCGAAGCGTTCGAACAGCGCAATGCGCTGGACAAGCTCGAAGCCTTCGCCAGTCTCAACGGCCCGCGCTTTTACGGCCTGCCGACGAACACCGATCGCATCACCCTGGTTCGTGACGAATGGACCGCCCCGACCAGCCTGCCGTTTGGCGAGTTGACCGTTATCCCGCTGCGCGCCGGTGAAAAACTGCGCTGGCGCCTGCTGGAGGAACACGCGTGAGTGAAGACCATTTCGACGACGAACTGGACGGTCAGAGTGGCGGCGGCCCGCGTCATCCCATGGCAGCACGTTTTCGTGGCTACCTGCCGGTGGTTGTCGACGTAGAAACCGGTGGTTTCAACGCGGCCACCGATGCCTTGCTGGAAATTGCCGCAACCACCGTCGCCATGGATGAAAAGGGTTTCGTTTATCCAGACCACACCTATTTCTTCCGTGTCGAGCCATTCGAAGGCGCCAACGTTGAAGCGGCGGCTCTGGAGTTTACCGGCATCAAGCTTGATCACCCGCTGCGCATGGCCGTCAGTGAAGAAACCGCGCTGACCGATATTTTCCGCGGCATTCGCAAGGCGTTGAAGGCCAACGGCTGCAAGCGTGCGATTCTGGTCGGGCACAACAGCAGCTTCGACCTGGGCTTCCTTAACGCGGCGGTTGCGCGGCTGGACATGAAACGCAACCCGTTCCACCCGTTTTCCAGTTTCGATACCGCGACGCTCGCCGGTCTGGCCTATGGGCAAACCGTGCTGGCGAAAGCCTGTCAGGCCGCCGGCATCGATTTTGACGGTCGTGAGGCGCACTCGGCGCGTTACGACACCGAGAAAACCGCTGAGCTGTTCTGCGGCATCGTCAACCGCTGGAAGCAGATGGGCGGCTGGGAAGATTTCGACGATTGATCCTCGGCGAGCAAATTGCGCGCATAAAAAAACCGGCTACATGGGCCGGTTTTTTTGTGCCTCGACGTTGCGCCTTACAGGCCGGCAGCGTTCTCGGTCAGGTACTTGGCAACGCCTTCTGGCGAAGCGTCCATGCCTTTGTCGCCTTTTTTCCAGTTGGCAGGGCAGACTTCGCCGTGCTCTTCGTGGAATTGCAGCGCATCGACCAGACGGATCAGCTCTTCCATGTTACGGCCCAGTGGCAGGTCGTTGATGATCTGCGAGCGAACCACGCCTTTGTCGTCGATCAGGAATGCGCCACGGAACGCTACGCCGCCTTCGGATTCAACGTCGTACGCCTTGGCGATGTCGTGCTTCATGTCGGCAGCCATGGTGTATTTCACCTGGCCGATGCCACCATTGTTCACTGGGGTGTTGCGCCAGGCGTTGTGGGTGAAGTGCGAGTCGATCGACACGGCGATCACTTCAACGTTGCGTGCCTTGAAGTCTTCCATGCGGTTGTCCAGAGCGATCAGCTCGGACGGGCAGACGAAGGTGAAGTCCAGCGGGTAGAAGAACACCAGGCCGTATTTGCCTTTGATGGCCGACGACAGGGTGAAGCTGTCAACGATCTCGCCATTGCCGAGTACGGCCGGGACGGTGAAGTCAGGGGCTTGTTTGCCTACGAGTACGCTCATTGATATCTCCTGGTGTAAAGACTTGAAGTTCAGGGTCCGGGCCAGCCTGTCACCCTCAGGCGACAGCCCTGTGACACGAACCCTCTTCGCAAGGGACGACCATCATACACTGCGTTTTTGGCCTGTCCTTAACGGATTTTCCCTGTCGGACCGATCAACCGGCTTTCAAGCGACCGGGCGAATGGCGATCGATACCGTTCGTCAGCCACAGGCCCATCAAGCCGGGAAGCTTTCAGAAAGCACTTTGACAATCATTCTCGTTAACATTAAGATCCATCGCAATTGAGTCACAACCAGCGACGGTTCTTACTTATGTATGTTTGCCTCTGCACTGGCGTCACCGACGGACAGATTCGCGAAGCGATCTATGAAGGTTGCTGCAGCTACAAAGAAGTTCGCCAGGCCACCGGCGTCGCCAGCCAGTGTGGCAAATGCGCCTGCCTTGCCAAGGAAGTGGTGCGCGAAACCCTCACCAAGCTGCAAACCGCCCAGGCCGCGATCCCCTACCCGGTAGAATTTACTGCCGCGTAAATCCCCCATTTTCCAAGAACCGGACTTATGTCCGGTTTTTTTATGCCTGAAAATCAATTGCTTAGACGCTAGACGCGGAACACAAACATTCTTATTCCGATTAATTTTCATTTATTATTCAATAACTTAGGTTTGACACTTATAAACACGAAGCTCAAACTCTGCTCTATATACGGTTATTACAGGGCAGGACTCCGATCATGAAAGGCGACATTACAGTCATCCAGCATCTCAACAAGATCCTTGCCAATGAGCTGGTCGCGATCAATCAATACTTTCTGCATGCACGCATGTATGAAGATTGGGGCCTGAACAAGCTCGGCAAGCATGAGTACAAAGAATCCATCGACGAGATGAAGCACGCGGACAAGCTGATCAAGCGCATCCTTTTCCTCGAAGGCCTGCCGAACGTGCAGGATCTGGGCAAGCTGCATATCGGCGAGCACACCCGCGAAATGCTCGAGTGCGACCTGCGTATCGAGAAGACCGGCCACGCTGATCTGAAAGTGGCGATCGCACATTGCGAATCCGTCGGCGACTTTGGTAGCCGTGAACTGCTTGAGGACATTCTCGAGTCCGAGGAAGAACACATCGACTGGCTGGAAACCCAACTGGGCCTGATCGACAAGATTGGCCTGGAAAACTACCTGCAGTCGCAGATGGGCGAAGAATGATCTGACATTCGCCAGATCCGAGACACTAAAAAGCCCCGCCCTCTTTCGAGGAGCGGGGCTTTTTATTGGCTGGTGCAGTTCAAGCAACACCACACCCCCTGTAGGAGTGAGCCTGCTCGCGATAGCGGTGTGTCAGTCAATACTTTACTAACTGACAGAACGCTATCGCGAGCAGGCTCACTCCTACAGGGAGGCGAATCAGGCTTCGGACTTGTTCGTCGCAGCCGCTTCGACAGCTGCCTTGATGGTGCTTTGCAGCGAACCGTCAGCAGCCATCTCGGTCATGATGTCGCTGCCGCCGATCAGTTCACCGCCGACCCACAGTTGCGGGAAAGTCGGCCAGTTGGCGTACTTTGGCAGGTTGGCGCGGATTTCCGGGTTCTGCAGGATGTCCACGTAAGCGAACTTTTCGCCACAGGCCATCACAGCCTGTGCAGCTTTCGCGGAGAAGCCGCATTGCGGGGCATTCGGCGAGCCTTTCATGTAAAGCAGAATGGTGTTGTTGGCAATCTGCTCTTTAATCGTTTCGATGATATCCATGGAGCACCTCGGCTGAACTTTCCGACTCATGGGTCGGCACGGTGGCGCATTGTAACGGAATCCCGAGCGCCCTGCTCGGTCTCCCCGACAGACATCCTCAAGCCGCCGCCACCGTCACCGGCACGCCGTTCAATGCAGCGTTGCCCGACAGTTCGTCGAGCTGGCATTCATCGGTCAGGTCATTGGCACTCGACCCCGGCTGACTGCTGGCGATCGCCATCTGCACGCCTGGCCGTGCATGGCCCCAACCGTGCGGCAAGCTGACCACGCCTTTCATCATGTCGAGACTGGCGAGCACCTCCACTTCAATCTGCCCGACCCGCGAGCTCACCCGAACGCGCTGCCCATCGGCAAGCCCCCGGCTGGCCAGATCATCCGGGTGCATCAGCAACTGATGACGCGGCTTGCCCTTCACCAACCGGTGAAAGTTGTGCATCCAGGAATTGTTGCTGCGCACATGGCGGCGACCGATCATCAACAGCTCATCGGCTGCCGGCGCCTGCAATGCTGCAAAGCGTGCGAGGTCGGCGAGGATTTCCGGCGGTGCAGCCTGAACACGCTGATTCGGCGTTTTCAGGCGTGTGGCCAGATTCGGTTTCAGCGCGCCAAGGTCGATGCCGTGCGGATGATCGAACAGCGTCGCCAACGACAGTTTCTGTTCGGACGCATCGCCGTAGCGGCCCATGCGCAGACCCATGTCGATCATCTTCGCCGGCGGCATTGTTGGCTTCAGTTCCTTGCCGGTCCGCTCGGCAAACGCCTTGGCCAGCCCGACGAAGATTTCCCAGTCGTGCAGCGCGCCTTCGGGTTTGGCAAGGATCGCACGATTGAAACGCGTGACATTGCGCACCGCGAACAGATTGAACGTGGTGTCGTAGTGATCGTTTTCCAGCGCCGAGGTCGACGGCAGGATCAGATCGGCATGACGCGTGGTTTCGTTGATGTACAGATCGATGCTGACCATGAAGTCGAGGCCATCCAGCGCCTGCTCCAGTTGCCGACCGTTGGGCGTCGACAGCACCGGATTGCCGGCTACAGTGACCAGCGCACGAATCTGCCCGTCGCCGGCGGTGAGCATTTCTTCGGCCAGCGCCGACACCGGCAACTCGCCGCCGTACTCTGGCCGCCCCGATACACGGCTTTGCCACTTGTTGAAATGCCCGCCCGAGGTCGAGGCCACCAGATCCACCGCTGGCTCTGTGCACAGGGCGCCGCCAACACGATCGAGGTTGCCGGTGACCAGGTTGATCAACTGCACAAGCCAATGACACAGGGTGCCGAAGGCTTGGGTCGAGACGCCCATGCGTCCGTAGCAGACGGCCGTCGGCGCGGCAGCGAAATCCCGGGCCAGTTGGCGGATCTGCTCGGCAGGCACCGCGCACAGCGGACTCATGGCCTCAGCGGTGAATGACGCCACGGCGCTGCGCACATCGTCCAGCCCATCGACCGGCAAGTGACTGTCGCGGGCCAGCCCTTCGCTGAACAGCGTGTTGAGCATCCCGAACAGTAGCGCTGCATCGCCACCGGGGCGAACAAACACATGCTGATCAGCCATCGCTGCAGTTTCACTACGTCGCGGATCGACCACTACCACTTTGCCGCCGCGCGCCTGAATCGCCTTGAGGCGCTTTTCGACATCCGGCACGGTCATGATGCTGCCGTTGGAAGCCAGAGGATTGCCGCCGAGGATCAGCATGAAATCGGTGTGGTCGATGTCCGGAATCGGCAGCAACAGGCCATGGCCGTACATCAAATAGCTGCTTAAGTGGTGCGGCAATTGATCGACCGAAGTCGCCGAGTAACGATTGCGCGTCTTCAACAGGCCAAGGAAATAGTTGCTGTGGGTCATCAGCCCATAGTTGTGCACGCTCGGGTTGCCCTGATAGACCGCCACCGCGTTTTGTCCATGCCGCTCTTGAATCGCCGCCAGTTTTTCTGCCACCAGCGCAAACGCTTCGTCCCATTCGATTGGCAACCACTCGCTGCCGACCCGGCGCATGGGCTGGCGCAGGCGGTCCGGATCATTCTGGATGTCTTGCAGGGCCACGGCCTTTGGGCAGATGTGGCCACGGCTGAAGGTGTCGAGGGCATCGCCCTTGATCGAGGTGATCGCGACGTTGCCATCGGTTTCTGTGGTTTCGATGGTCAGCCCGCAAATGGCTTCGCACAGGTGGCACGCACGGTGATGAAGAGTCTTGGTCATGGCCAGTCTCTGTCTTGTTCTGGGCGGGCAATCGCACCCGCGGGAACAAAACTATGGCCCGTGCGCGGATCCCGCGCCAGCGACGTTCGTCTTGTGAATCGACGGCTATCAGGTGCACCGATAAACCGGCGCGATCAGTTGGGCGGCAACTGGGGTGGCGCGGCCAGCTGGATTTCCTGAATGGTTTCAATCTGCTCGTGGGCGACGTGTACGCCGGTGAGTTCGCCGATCAACCGCCAATGCTCATCAAGCCCGGCGCTGATCGTCGCCATGCGGTCGATCATGTGTCGCCCGGCCGACTTGACCACTTCATCTTCACTGCGCAGCAACTCGAACGACATCGAGGTGACCGACGCGGTGAGATGGGTCAGAGAGCGAGCCGTGTGGCCCAGCAGTTCCATTAACAGTTGTTCTTTCGATTCCATGCGGAGGCTTCCTGCGTCGCTCGAAAGTCATTTATAACCCAGCACTTTGCTTTAGCAAATGTTTCAATCTGAACATCCGACCAAGCGAATACACGGCGCCGTGGCCGTAAACCGACCAAGGCCACACCGTCGCCGCCGCGGCGCATTGCCAAGCCCGGCGGGGCCAGTGTACAAAGAGGCTCGCTGCTTTACTGAGTCCGGCTTCATTTGCGCAAGTGCCACGGCACTGCGCCCTGCGAATCCTGCAAACACCGTAGCCTATTGGCGTAACGCGACATTTAGTGTCAATATCGCGCCTCCCCCTATTTCGTCGCCCCGTGCGGCTTACGCCGCAGGTCTCGCCCGTTGTTCCGTTAAACAAGGCTTTGAGCATCTGCGGTTTGTAGCAAAAAGGTAGTCAATGATGAGCGCAAGGCACTTTCTCTCCCTGATGGATTGCACGCCCGAAGAGCTGGTCAGCGTGATCCGTCGAGGCGTTGAGCTCAAGGACCTGCGTAACCGCGGCGTACTGTTCGAGCCTCTGAAAAACCGCGTGCTGGGGATGATCTTCGAGAAATCCTCGACCCGTACCCGGATCTCCTTCGAGGCCGGCATGATCCAGCTCGGCGGCCAGGCGATCTTCCTGTCCCCGCGCGACACCCAACTGGGCCGTGGCGAGCCGATCAGCGACTGTGCCATCGTCATGTCGAGCATGCTCGATGCGGTGATGATCCGCACCTTCGCCCACAGCACCCTGACCGAATTCGCGGCCAACTCGCGCGTGCCGGTGATCAACGGCCTGTCCGACGACCTGCACCCGTGCCAGTTGCTGGCCGACATGCAGACCTTCCTTGAGCACCGTGGCTCGATTCAGGGCAAGACCGTGGCCTGGATCGGTGACGGCAACAACATGTGCAACAGCTATATAGAAGCGGCGATCCAGTTCGACTTCCAATTACGCGTAGCCTGTCCTGAAGGCTACGAGCCCAACCCCGAGTTCATCGCCAGGGCCGGCGATCGCGTGAGCATCGTCCGTGACCCGCAAGACGCGGTGCGCGGCGCGCATCTGGTTAGCACCGATGTCTGGACTTCGATGGGCCAGGAAGAGGAAACTGCCAAACGCCTCAAGCTGTTTGCCCCGTTCCAGGTCAATCGTGCGCTGCTCGACCTCGCTGCCGAGGACGTGCTGTTCATGCATTGCCTGCCGGCGCACCGCGGCGAAGAAATCAGCCTCGACCTGCTCGATGACCCACGCTCCGTCGCCTGGGATCAGGCAGAAAACCGTCTCCACGCACAGAAGGCCCTGCTTGAGTTCCTCGTCGAACCGGCATATCACCACGCATGAGCCATGAATTACTGCTGAACCTGCGCAACCTCGCTTGCGGCTATCAAGATCAACGTGTGGTGCAGAACCTCAATCTGCACCTCAACGCCGGGGACATCGGTTGCCTGCTCGGTTCGTCCGGCTGCGGCAAAACCACCACCCTGCGCGCCATCGCCGGTTTCGAACCGGTGCACGAAGGTGAGATCACCCTCGGCGGCGAGACGCTGTCCAGCGCCGGGTTCACCCTGGCACCGGAGAAGCGCCGCATCGGCATGGTGTTTCAGGACTACGCGCTGTTCCCGCACCTGAGTGTCGCGGACAACATAGCCTTCGGTATTCGCAAGCATCCCGACAAGACCCGCGTCACCGAAGAGCTGCTCGAACTGGTCAACCTGAAAAACCTTGGCAAACGTTTCCCGCACGAATTGTCCGGCGGCCAGCAACAACGCGTCGCCCTCGCCCGTGCTCTGGCGCCAGAACCGCAACTGCTGCTGCTCGACGAGCCGTTCTCCAACCTCGATGGCGAACTGCGGCGCAAGCTCAGCCATGAAGTGCGCGACATTCTCAAGTCCCGCGGCACCAGTGCGATCCTCGTCACCCACGATCAGGAAGAAGCCTTCGCCGTCAGTGATCACGTTGGCGTGTTCAAGGAAGGTCGGCTGGAGCAATGGGACACGCCGTACAACCTCTACCACGAACCGGCTACGCCTTATGTCGCCAGTTTCATCGGCCAGGGTTATTTCATTCGCGGCCAGCTCGCCAGCCCGGAATCGGTGCAGACCGAACTGGGTGAACTGCGCGGCAATCGCGCTTACACCTGGCCGATTGGTGGTGCGGTGGATGTGCTGTTGCGTCCGGATGACATCGTTTATGCACCGGACAGTGCCTTGAAAGCGCAGATTGTCGGCAAGACGTTCCTTGGTGCGGCAACGCTGTATCGCTTGCAATTGCCGACCGGGGCACAGCTGGAGTCGATCTTCCCGAGCCATGCCGATCATCTGGTCGGGGCTGAGGTGGGGATTCGTGTAGCGGCTGATCATCTGGTGCTGTTCCAGGCCTCCGGCAGCACCGCGGCGCAGATTCCGGTGGTTGAGAACGGCGTGCGCCGGTTCAGCACCAGCCTCTGATCAAACACCATACCCCTGTAGGAGTGAGCCTGCTCGCGATAGCGGTCTATCAGTTGCCGAAGATGTTGACCGATAAACCGCTATCGCGAGCAGGCTCACTCCTACAAAGAGATGGCGGTTAGCTCAGGTGAAGGGTGCCGCTGGCCACCAGCGTCGCATTCCCGCCAATCTTCACCCGCTCACCCTCCAGCCGACAGAATAACTCCCCGCCCCGCGCCGAGCGCTGGCATGCGGTCAGGTTCGACTTGCCCAGCCGTTTGGCCCAATACGGAATGAGACTGCAGTGGGTCGACCCGGTCACCGGGTCTTCATCGATGCCGATGGCCGGGGCGAAGTAGCGCGAGACGAAGTCGTGCTGATTCCCGCGGGCGGTGACGATCGCGCCCAGCCACGGCAGTTTCGCCAGCGCCGCCATGTCCGGCTTGCAGTCGAGCACGGCCTGCTCCGAGTCCAGCACCACGAACAATTCGTTGGAACCGAGTACGTCAACCGCCTCCACGCCGAGCGCCCGCTCGACGTCCAGCGTCACGCCGATTTCCGAAGGCACGATCGTCGGAAAATCCAGCCACAGCCGATCGCCTTCGCGGCTGACACTCAACGGGCCAGACTTGCAGGTGAAGTCGATGCGCTCGGCGCTTTCCTTATAGATTTCGAACAGCACAAATGCGCTGGCCAACGTGGCGTGCCCACACAACGGTACTTCAGTGGTCGGGGTGAACCAGCGGATATGCCAGGCTTGGCCCTCACGCACCAGAAACGCCGTTTCCGCGAGGTTGTGTTCGGCGGCGATCTTCTGCATCAACTCATCCGCCAGCCATGCCTCGAGCCGATAAACCATCGCCGGATTGCCGCTGAACGGCCGATCGCTGAACGCGTCGACCTGATGAAACGCAAGCTGCATGACTTTCTCCCTGAGTGAGTTGGCGCAAGCTTGCAGCGACTGCGACCTCAGCGCCAGTGACAGAACCGGCAAATTTTCTGCATACAGCGCGAGGCTATGCGCGGCCGATGTCGGCAAATGTCGCCTGGGTGTGTTGCGCAAGTATCGCAGGCGCCAGTTCGACTTCCAGTCCACGTCGACCGGCGCTGACATAAATAGTCGCAAACGCCTGGGCCGAGGTATCGATGAAGGTGCGCAGGCGTTTCTTCTGCCCCAGCGGACTGATACCGCCCAACAGATAACCGGTGGAACGCTGCGCCGCAGCCGGATCGGCCATTTCGGCTTTTTTCACTCCGGCGGCATTCGCCAGCCCTTTGAGGTCGAGCGTTCCGACGACCGGCACCACCGCCACCAGCAATTCACCTTTTTCACTGGAAGCCAGCAGGGTCTTGAACACCTGGGCCGGCGCAAGTGCCAGTTTCTCCGCGGCTTCGAGCCCGTAGGACGCGGCCTTCGGATCATGTTCGTAACTGTGCACGCGATGTTCGGCACGAACTTTTTTCAACAAGTCCAACGCTGGGGTCATGTCAGCTCCGGGTCCGGCAATCAGAGAAAAACCTGCGGTCGATTCTAGGGCATCACTTGGCAAAAGGCTCTATCTCCGGCCGCGATTGCCGTGGCCTGTAGACATATTCGGGCGCGCCTCTGCGCTGATCATTCACCCAGCGAATAGTTTTATTGTGACCGGTAGTTCACTTTCGACCTTTGACAGGTTTGTTTCTTGTCTATATTTTTTCGAATCTGAATAATGCAAGAATCAGCGACATCGCAGCACCCAGCAGTAAACCGGGAAACGAATGGGGATTCCAACCCGGTGAAAATCGCGCCCTGCCCTGACGGCAAGACGCCAGACAACAACAAAAACCGAGGTTTTCAATGACAACTGCTTTACCGCAACCATCGCTTTCGGGCCAATGCATGGCCGAGTTTCTGGGGACTGCATTACTGATCTTCTTCGGCACTGGTTGTGTCGCCGCGCTCAAAGTCGCGGGCGCGAGCTTCGGGCTGTGGGAAATCAGCATCATCTGGGGCGTCGGCGTGAGCATGGCGATCTACCTCACCGCCGGGGTTTCCGGCGCGCATCTGAACCCTGCCGTGAGCATCGCCCTGGCAATCTTCGCTGACTTTGAAAAGCGCAAACTGCCGTTCTACATTCTTTCGCAAATCGCCGGCGCCTTCTGCGGCGCGCTGTTGGTGTACACGCTGTACAGCAATCTGTTCTTCGATTTCGAACAGACTCACCAAATGGTTCGAGGCTCGGCCGCCAGCCTGGAACTGGCCTCGGTGTTTTCGACCTACCCCAATCCGGTGCTCTCGACGGCTCAGGCATTCCTGGTCGAGATGATCATCACCGCGATCCTGATGGGCGTGATCATGGCCCTGACCGATGACAACAACGGTCTGCCGCGAGGCCCGATGGCGCCGCTGCTGATCGGTTTGCTGATTGCCGTGATCGGCAGTTCGATGGGCCCGCTGACCGGTTTCGCGATGAACCCGGCCCGTGACTTCGGTCCGAAACTGATGACTTTCTTTACCGGTTGGGGTGAAATTTCCTTCACTGGCGGCCGCGATATTCCGTACTTCCTGATTCCGATTTTTGCACCGATTGTCGGTGCCTGCCTCGGCGCTGCCGGGTATCGCGGGCTGATCGCCCGCCACCTGACCGGCGCCACACCTGCTACAAAGGATGCAGAACCGGCCATTGACGGCAAACCAAGAACTTCTTGAAACAGTCGGCGCCGGCTCCTGCCCGACAGAGCCTGCGCCCCGGCCCACTCTCCCTTATTTCGTCCAAGGCAATCGACATGACCGACATTCAGAACAAGAACTACATCATTGCCCTCGACCAGGGTACGACCAGCTCCCGCGCGATCATTTTCGACCGCGATGCGAATGTGGTCTGCACCGCGCAGCGCGAGTTCGTCCAGCATTACCCGCAGGCTGGCTGGGTCGAACACGACCCGATGGAAATCTTCGCCACCCAGAGCGCAGTGATGGTCGAAGCACTGGCTCAGGCCGGCCTGCATCATGATCAGGTCGCTGCCATCGGTATCACCAACCAGCGCGAAACCACCGTAGTGTGGGACAAAACCACCGGTCGCCCGGTGTACAACGCCATCGTCTGGCAGTGCCGCCGCAGCACCGAGATCTGCCAGCAGCTCAAGCGCGATGGCCACGAGGACTACATCCGCGACACTACCGGTCTGGTCACCGACCCGTACTTCTCCGGCACCAAGCTGAAGTGGATCCTCGACAACGTCGAAGGCAGCCGCGAACGCGCGCGCAACGGCGAACTGTTGTTCGGCACCGTCGACAGCTGGCTGATCTGGAAATTTACCGGCGGCAAGGTACACGTCACCGACTACACCAACGCCTCGCGCACCATGCTCTTCAACATCCATTCGCTGGAATGGGATTCGAAGATGCTGGAGATCCTCGACATTCCTCGCGAAATGCTCCCGGAGGTCAAAGCCTCCTCGGAAATATACGGGCGCACCAAGAGCGGCATCGCCATCGGCGGTATCGCCGGCGACCAGCAAGCGGCGCTGTTCGGCCAGATGTGCGTCGAGCCGGGTCAGGCGAAAAACACCTATGGCACTGGCTGCTTCCTGCTGATGAACACCGGCGACAAGGCAGTGAAATCGCAGCACGGCATGCTCACCACCATCGCCTGCGGTCCGCGTGGCGAAGTGGCGTATGCATTGGAAGGTGCGGTGTTCAACGGTGGTTCGACCGTGCAGTGGCTGCGCGATGAACTGAAGATCATCAATGACGCCCACGACACCGAGTACTTCGCCAACAAGGTCAAGGACAGCAACGGTGTGTACCTGGTGCCGGCGTTCACGGGTCTGGGCGCACCGTACTGGGACCCGTATGCTCGTGGCGCGCTGTTCGGCCTGACCCGCGGCGTGCGCGTCGACCACATCATCCGCGCTGCGCTGGAATCGATCGCCTACCAGACCCGTGATGTGCTCGACGCTATGCAACAGGACTCCGGCGAACGCCTCAAGGCCCTGCGCGTGGACGGCGGCGCGGTCGCCAACAACTTCCTCATGCAGTTCCAGGCTGACATCCTCGGCACCCAGGTCGAACGCCCGCAAATGCGCGAAACCACCGCACTCGGCGCCGCGTACCTGGCTGGTCTGGCCTGCGGTTTCTGGGGCAGCCTGGAAGAACTGCGCGGCAAAGCGGTGATCGAGCGCGAGTTCGAACCGAGCCTGGACGAAGTCGAGAAAGAGAAACTCTACAAAGGCTGGAAAAAAGCCGTCAGCCGCACCCGTGACTGGGCGCGTGAGGACGCTGAATAAGCCAGGCTTGAGTTACAGAGACTGCCCAAACAGCGTGAAAGCGTAGCGAGCGAAGGCAAGACAAGGCAAAAACAGGCGAGGACGTGGAGTTTACGGGTTTGTAAATGAGCAGTCCGAGCCTGTTTTTAACGCAGGATTGGTTGCGTAACGCCGAAGGCGCCCAGCACGAAGTAGCTTTCACGTTGTTTGGAAACTGGTCGGGAGTGGATTCCTGCGTCATCATGGGCAAATTTTGCACGGCAGCCCAAAGGAAGCCCCATGAATCTGCCTCCCCGTCAGCAACAAATCCTCGAGCTGGTCCGCGAACGCGGCTATGTGAGCATCGAGGAAATGGCCACGCTGTTCGTAGTCACCCCGCAAACCATTCGCCGCGACATCAATCAGCTCGCCGAAGCCAATCTGCTGCGCCGTTACCACGGTGGCGCCGCCTATGATTCCAGCGTCGAAAACACCGCCTATGCGATGCGCGCCGACCAGATGCGCGATGAAAAGCAACGCATCGGCGAAGCCATCGCCGCGCAGATCCCCGATCACGCCTCGCTGTTCATCAACATCGGCACCACCACCGAATCGATCGCCCGCGCCCTGCTCAATCACAGCCACCTGAAAATCATCACCAACAACCTGCATGTCGCCTCGATGCTCAGCGCCAAGGATGACTTCGACGTGCTGCTGACCGGTGGCAACGTGCGCCGTGACGGCGGTGTTGTCGGCCAGGCCAGTGTCGATTTCATCAATCAGTTCAAAGTTGATTTCGCCCTGGTCGGCATCAGCGGGATCGATGAGGACGGCAGCCTGCTCGACTTCGATTATCAGGAAGTGCGGGTGAGCCAAGCGATCATCGCCAATGCGCGCCAAGTGATTCTGGCGGCGGATTCGAGCAAGTTCGGCCGTAACGCGATGATCCGACTGGGGCCGATCAGCCTGATCGATTGCCTGGTCACCGATCAGCAACCTGTTCCGGCGTTGGCGCAGTTGTTGAGCCAGCACAAGATTCGACTGGAAGTCGTCTGATCCCTCTGCCTCGCTGAGCGAACCGACGCCTTCGCGAGCAGGCTCGCTCCCACACTTGGAATGCATTTCAAAATGTGGGAGCGAGCC
>NZ_JABWQS010000031.1:0-67624 GCF_014268545.1 Pseudomonas sp. SWRI81 | reverse complement strand
CTCAATCACACCCTGGCAACCAACGTCGAGCGTCTGACTTACGTCGGTACTGGCAACTTTGTCGGTTACGGCAATGCGTCGGACAACGTCATTACCGGCGGGATCGGTAACGATTACCTGATGGGCGGCGCAGGTGCTGACCAGTTCATCGGTGGTGCCGGTAACGATGTAGTTGGTTATGGCGACAGCCCTGTGGCCGTGACGATCAACACCAAAACCGGGGTGAACTCCGGGATTGCAGCCGGTGATACCTATGTCGGCATCGAAAGTTTGCAGGGTTCCGGCAGCAACGACACCTTTATCAGTGGCGAAGCCGCGGACCAGTTTTACGGTTCGGGTGGTAACGACACCATTGATTATTCCGGCTCTGCCAGCGGCGTAACGGTGAGTCTGGTGGGTGGCGTGTCTGGCGTGGGTGGCGATGCCCAGGGCGACAAGCTGTGGGAATTTGAAACGGTCATCGGCTCGTCTTTCAATGACGTGTTGACCGGGCAAACCACGGGCAACGTCCTGAACGGCGGCGCTGGCGATGACATCTACTACGTCAACGGCACTTCGGTAAACGTCGTTGAAGCGGTGGGCGGCGGTGATGACGAAGTACGCACTGTTTTGCTCAATCACACCCTGGCAGCCAACGTTGAACGTCTTACTTACGTCGGCACCGGTAACTTCGTCGGTTACGGCAATGCCTCAGACAACATCATCACGGGCGGGGCCGGTGCCGATACGCTGTCGGGCGGAGCAGGTGCTGACCAGTTCATCGGTGGCGCCGGTAACGATATCGTGAGTTATGGCGACAGCCCTTCGGGTGTGACGATCAACACCAAAACCGGGGTGAACTCCGGGATCGCTTTCGGTGATACATACGTCGGTATCGAGTTCCTGCAAGGTTCTGGCAGCAATGACACCTTTATCAGCGGCGAAGCTGCGGATCAGTTTTTCGGTTCGGGCGGCACGGACACGATTGATTATTCCGGCTCTGCCAGCGGCGTAACGGTGAGTCTGGTCGGCGGTGTTGCAGGCGTGGGTGGCGATGCCCAGGGCGACAAGCTGTGGGAATTTGAAACGGTCATCGGCTCGTCTTTCAATGACGTCCTGACCGGGCAAACCACGGGCAACGTCCTGAACGGCGGCGCTGGCGATGACATCTACTACGTCAACGGCACTTCGGTAAACGTCGTTGAAGCGGTGGGCGGCGGTGATGACGAAGTACGCACTGTTTTGCTCAATCACACCCTGGCAGCCAACGTTGAACGTCTTACTTACGTCGGCACCGGTAACTTCGTCGGTTACGGCAATGCTTCGGACAACATCATCACGGGCGGGGCCGGTGCCGATACGCTGTCGGGCGGAGCAGGTGCTGACCAGTTCTTCGGTGGCGATGGTTTTGACACGGTCAGCTACGTTGACAGCCTCACGGGCGTGACAATCAACTCCAAAACCGGAGTCAGCACGGGTATCGCTGCCGGCGATTCCTACAACAGTATTGAACAGATCCGGAGCTCCAATTACGGCGATATCTTTGTCGGTAGTGCCGGCGTGGATCGTTTTGATGGTGGCAATGGCAACGACATTCTCAGCTTTGCGGGTGAGGATTCGGGCGTTACGCTGGATCTGAGTGCTGCGGTGCTTACCGGTATTGCGGCGGGGGATATCTATACGTCGATCGAGGCATTCCAAGGTTCCGCCTATGCCGATACCTTCACTGGCTCCGCCGCCGTGAGAGAGACCTTTATTGGCGGCGCTGGTGCTGATAGTTTGATTGGTGTCGGGCGTGGAGACTCTGCCTGGTACGTCAATAGCTCCGATGCGGTACAGGTCAATCTGCTGACAGGTTCCGGCACTGGCGGTGATGCCCAGGGGGACGCACTCATAAATATCGATAACCTCGTGGGCTCAGCCTTCAGTGACACCTTGACCGGTAATGCCTACGCCAACATGTTAGAGGGCGGTGACGGTAACGACATCCTGTATGGCGGTGATGGCAATGACACTCTCTATGGTCATAGCTTCACGGATACTGGCGCCCTGACTGTACCTTTCTCGACGGATAATCAGGCTGATACCATCTATGGTGGTAACGGCGATGATTACATCATTGGGTATGTGCGTGATGTCGGTTCAGTTTTCTATGGCGAAGCCGGCAATGACAACATTACGGTCATTTCGGGTATCGCCGACGGGGGCGATGGCAATGACACGTTAATGGGCTTGGGTCATGGCTATGAGCTGCGCGGTGGTGCCGGTGCCGACAAACTGTATCTGAGCGCTTCCGGTGACGGTTATGGTGGAGAGGGCAGCGATGCGTATTTTGTATCTTCCAAAACCATGGTCGCGATTTTCGATGACGGCACCACAGGGATCGATCTGGTCACTCTCAGAAATATCCAGAGTGTCAGCGATGTCCGGATCATGCAAAACGATCAGGGCGCCTACATCTTCAACGCCGCCGACCTGCAAAGCGGCAATCTGGACTCTGGCGTGTTCCTGAAAGACTGGTACAAGGGAGCCAACACCATTGAAACCTTCTACACCAACAACGGCGATTCCTTCACTATTCCGGTAGTGGGACAGGCAATGACCGAGTCCGTGATGGGCTGACGAAGGTTGCAATGTTGAAACGGCGAGTCCCGTAATAGGGCCTCGCCGTTTTTTATGCCTGTGGTTTTTTCCACGCAAAAAAAAACCCGACACACCAGAGGTCTGTCGGGGGTTTCTTTTGCCCGGAGCGTATCAGGCGTCTCGCAACGCCTGAAAATCAGCTCAGCTTATTGGCAAGCTTCGCAGTCCGGCTCGTCAATCGCGCAAGCCTTTGGCACTGGCGCCGGACCTGCCGGAGCGGCCAGAACCGAATCGTCGCCGTGGTTGCCGCCGCTGGAAACAGCGTTCAGCTTGCCGGTGTTGATGGTCGACTTCTCGGTGCTGGTCGCGGCCAGGGCACGGAGGTAGTAAGTGGTTTTCAGACCACGGTACCAGGCCATGCGGTAGGTCACGTCAAGCTTCTTGCCCGAGGCGCCAGCGATGTACAGGTTCAGCGACTGAGCCTGGTCGATCCACTTCTGACGACGGCTGGCGGCGTCAACGATCCACTTGGTATCCACTTCGAACGCAGTCGCGTAGAGCTCTTTGAGTTCTTGCGGGATGCGCTCGATCTGCTGAACAGAACCGTCGTAGTACTTCAGGTCGTTGATCATGACCGAGTCCCACAGACCGCGAGCCTTGAGGTCGCGAACCAGGTACGGGTTGATCACGGTGAATTCGCCCGACAGGTTCGATTTCACGTAGAGGTTCTGATAGGTCGGTTCGATCGACTGCGACACGCCGGTGATGTTGGCGATGGTCGCGGTCGGTGCGATGGCCATGATGTTCGAGTTGCGAATGCCTTTCTGTACACGGGCGCGAACCGGTGCCCAGTCCAGGGTTTCCTTCAGGTCGACATCGATGTACTGCTGGCCGCGCTGTTCGATCAGGATCTGTTGCGAATCCAGTGGCAGGATGCCTTTGGACCACAGCGAACCGTTGAACGTCTCGTAGGCACCGCGCTCGTCAGCCAGGTCGCAGGACGCCTGGATCGCGTAGTAGCTGACCGCCTCCATCGACTTGTCGGCGAACTCGACGGCAGCGTCGGAGCCGTAGGCGATGTGCTGCAGATACAACGCGTCCTGGAAGCCCATGATGCCCAGGCCGACCGGACGGTGGCGGAAGTTGGAGTTCTTCGCTTGCGGCACCGAGTAGTAGTTGATGTCGATCACGTTATCGAGCATGCGCACGGCAGTGTTCACGGTGCGTTGCAGCTTGGCGGTGTCCAGCTTGCCGTCGACGATGTGGTTCGGCAGGTTGATCGAGCCCAGGTTGCAAACGGCGATCTCGTCCTTGTTGGTGTTCAAGGTGATCTCGGTGCACAGGTTCGAGCTGTGGACCACGCCGACGTGCTGCTGCGGGCTGCGCAGGTTGCACGGGTCTTTGAAAGTCAGCCATGGGTGGCCGGTTTCGAACAGCATGGACAGCATCTTGCGCCACAGGTCTTTGGCCTGGATGGTCTTGAACAGCTTGACCTTGCCTGGGTATTCGGTCAGCGCTTCGTAGTACTCGTAGCGCTCTTCGAAGGCTTTACCGGTCAGGTCGTGCAGGTCCGGTACTTCGGATGGCGAGAACAGGGTCCACTTGCCGTCATCGAAGACGCGCTTCATGAACAGGTCAGGGATCCAGTTGGCGGTGTTCATGTCGTGGGTACGACGACGATCGTCACCGGTGTTCTTGCGCAGCTCGATGAACTCTTCGATGTCCATGTGCCAGGTTTCCAGGTAGGCACACACAGCGCCTTTGCGCTTGCCACCCTGGTTTACGGCCACAGCGGTGTCGTTCACCACTTTGAGGAACGGCACCACGCCTTGCGACTTGCCGTTGGTGCCCTTGATGTACGAGCCCAGTGCACGAACAGGCGTCCAGTCGTTGCCCAGGCCACCGGCGAATTTCGACAGCATGGCGTTGTCGTGGATCGCGTGATAGATGCCCGACAGGTCATCCGGCACGGTGGTCAGGTAGCAGCTCGACAGCTGTGGACGCAGGGTACCGGCGTTGAACAGGGTCGGGGTCGAAGCCATGTAGTCGAACGAGGACAGCAGGTTGTAGAACTCGATCGCACGGTCTTCTTTGTTCTTCTCTTCGATCGCAAGACCCATGGCCACGCGCATGAAGAAGATCTGCGGCAGTTCGAAACGCACGCCATCCTTGTGGATGAAGTAGCGGTCGTACAGGGTCTGCAGGCCCAGGTAGGTGAATTGCTGATCGCGCTCGTGGTTGATCGCCTTGCCCAGTTTTTCCAGGTCGAAGGTGGCCAGCACCGGGTTCAGCAGTTCGAACTCGATACCCTTGGCGATGTAGGCCGGCAGGGCCTTGGCGTACAGGTCGGCCATTTCGTGATGGGTGGCGCTTTCGGCGACTTCAAGGAAGTTCAGGCCTTCGGCACGCAGGGTGTCCATCAGCAGGCGGGCGGTGACGAACGAGTAGTTCGGCTCGCGCTCGACCAGGGTACGGGCCGTCATCACCAGGGCGGTGTTGACGTCGGTCAGGGCCACACCGTCGTACAGGTTTTTCAGGGTTTCGCGCTGGATCAGGTCGCCGTCGACTTCTTCCAGGCCTTCGCACGCTTCGGTGACGATGGTGTTCAGGCGGCCCATGTCCAGCGGCGCGAGGCTGCCGTCGGCGCGGGTGATGCGGATCGACGGGTGCGCGTTGACCGCGGCTTCGGCCGGGGCGTGGGCTGCGCGTTCTTTCGAACGGCCGTCACGGTAGATCACGTAGTCACGCGCGACTTTCTGCTCGCCGGCGCGCATCAGGGCCAGTTCAACCTGGTCCTGGATTTCTTCGATGTGGATGGTGCCGCCCGATGGCATGCGACGCTTGAAGGTTGCGGTGACCTGTTCGGTCAGGCGCGCAACGGTGTCGTGGATTCGCGACGAAGCGGCAGCGGTGCCGCCCTCAACTGCGAGAAACGCTTTGGTGATAGCGACGGTGATCTTGTCATCGGTGTAAGGAACGACAGTGCCATTACGCTTGATCACGCGCAGTTGACCAGGCGCGGTGGCTGCCAGATCCGAAGTCGAATCGGCGGCCTGCGGCAAGGTGCCCTGCGGGTTCTCGCGAGTTGTGTCGGTTTGCATGGGGGGTGGTCTCCACATTCTCTATGTTTGTTTGGCACCGTCATGGTGCTCACCGTTCTGTACCGAAGCACTGCAACCGACGGGCGTCGGCATTACAAACTTCGGAACAGTAGGAAAAAGGCTGCAACGCCGCATCCTTGCCGAAGTTTTGGCTGCGAGCCAATGCTCGCAACCGGATTCCTTCGCGGGTGACAGTCATGACTGCAACACCCATACCGTTTTGTCCGTTTCGGACTAAAAAAACGGCGCCATCCGCCAGTGCGGTTTGGGCTTGAAAAAACTTGCTCGTTCAACCGGAAACTCGCCATAAAGCGCTTGAGTTTCAGGCTTGAAATGTGGTTGGGCGTTTTGGGCGAAAACCCTATATGTAGGGTCTCCGTTTTCGCCGTGCTACAAGATAATGCGTTTCAGGGGAGGATTGCAACGTACTACCTGTGGATAAGCCTGTGCGTAAATTGTGTAAGAAAGAAGGAAAACGCGTGTAGGCCGCGAACCTGCTGAGCCAGACCGTTTGTCACTGTTTTTTCATCCGGAAAAACGCTTCAGCGGTTTTTTAAGGGCGCGAACCCTATCACAGAATTCCGCAGTGTCCGAACGCATTTACCGACTTGTTTTCCGAGTGATCGCCGTTTATACAATCGCTGGGTGTGCAGGCATTTTTATCCTCCTGAAACATGACAAAAAGACGGGAGGATTGCGCAAAAAACTGTAGGAGTGAGCCTGCTCGCGATAGCGTCTTTCCCTACAGCATCCTTATTGGCTGATCCACCGCTATCGCGAGCAGGCTCACTCCTACAGTGACCGTGTTAGCCAGGTGTTCTTCTTTCATCAATAAAAACAGCAAGCAGAGGTCACCGGTGGAGCAACAAACCTGGCAGGTATTGATCGTCGAGGATGACCAGCGGCTGGCCGAGCTCACGCGCGATTACCTGCAAGCCAATGGACTGCGCGTGGAAATCGAAGGCAATGGCGCGCTGGCGGCGGCGCGGATCATCAAGCAGCAGCCGGATCTGGTGATCCTCGATCTGATGCTGCCCGGCGAGGATGGTCTGAGCATCTGCCGCAAGGTGCGCAGCCAGTACGACGGGCCGATTCTGATGCTCACCGCGCGCACCGACGATGCCGATCAGATCCACGGCCTCGATCTGGGCGCTGACGATTACGTCTGCAAACCGGTGCGGCCGCGTCTGCTGCTGGCGCGGATCCAGGCGTTGCTGCGACGCAGTGACACACCGGAGCCACTCGCTGAAAAGTCCCGCCGCCTGCAATTCGGCCCGCTGATCGTCGATAACGCCCTGCGCGAAGCCTGGCTGAGCGACAACGGCATCGAGCTGACCAGTGCCGAGTTCGACCTGCTCTGGCTGCTGGTCTCCAATGCCGGGCGCATTCTGTCCCGCGAAGAAATCTTCACCGCATTGCGCGGCATCGGCTATGACGGCCAGGACCGCTCGATCGATGTACGCATTTCGCGCATCCGTCCGAAAATCGGCGATGACCCCGACCATCCGCGCCTGATTAAGACCATCCGCAGCAAAGGCTATCTGTTCGTCCCGGAAGCCTGCGCAGACCTGGCCCTGTGAACTCGATCTTCCTGCGCATCTACGGTGGCATGTGCGCCGCACTGATCCTCGTGGCGGTGCTCGGCGTACTGGCGCTGCACCTGCTCAATCAGGTGCGCAGCGAGCAATACCGCGAGCGTCTCGCGCATGGCACGTTCTCGCTGATGGCAGACAACCTGCAACCAATGAACCAGACCGAGCGCCATCGTGCGCTGCTGGTGTGGGAGCGCTTGCTCGGCATTCCGCTGACGCTGAAAAAGTTCGCCGAAACCGACCTCGATATGACCCAGCGCACCCGTGTGCTGCGCGGTCAGGCGCTGGTCGAGCAGACCGGTCCGCACGCGGCGAAGGTCTATCGGCTGGTTAGCGAAAAGGAACAGATGATGCTGGTGGGCGAGGTGCAGCAAATCAGCGAGCAACTGGCCCGGGCGACGATTTATCTGCTGGCCGATGAATTGGTGCGCGTGCCGGTCGCTGATCAGCCCCAACGTCTGGCGCAAATAAAGAAAGAAAAGGGCTTCGGCTTCGACTTGCGTCTGGTCACGGCGAATGACGCCGACATGGACGAGGATCAGAGTCGCCGGGTATCCGAGGGCGATACGGTGATGGCGCTGGGCAAGGGCGGCGATTCGATCCGCGTGTTTGCCGGCATGGTCGGCACGCCGTGGGTGCTGGAAATCGGCCCGCTGTATCAGATGAATCCCTATCCGCCGGAATGGCTGGTGCTGATTGCCGCCCTCGGCCTGACCCTGATCGGGCTCATCGTTTATTTGTTGGTGCGGCAACTGGAGCGGCGTTTGCGTGGGCTGGAAGCAGCGGCCACGCGCATCGCCAAGGGCAGCCTGGAAACCCGCGTGCCGGCGCGCGGAGCCGACTCGGTCGGGCGTCTGGCGTCGGCCTTCAATGGCATGGCCGAGCACTTGCAGCAGTTACTGGCGATCCAGCGTGAACTGGTGCGCGCGGTGTCCCACGAATTGCGCACGCCGGTGGCGCGGCTGCGTTTTGGTCTGGAAATGATCGGCTCGGCGACCACCCCGCAAGCGCTGGAAAAGTACCGTGAAGGCATGGACCATGATATCGAGGATCTCGACAAGCTGGTCGACGAAATGCTCACTTACGCCCGGCTGGAGCAGGGTTCGCCGGCCCTGACGTTCCAGCGCATCGACCTTGATGCACTGGTCAATCAAGTGATCGAAGAGCTGGCGCCGCTGCGCGCCGAAGTCACCGTGCAGCGCGGGTTGTGCCTGTCTTCTGCCGATAACGACGACGCCTGGGTCGAAGCCGAGCCGCGTTACCTGCACAGGGCGCTGCAGAATCTGGTGAGCAACGCCATGCGCCATGCGCAGTCGAAGGTCACGGTGAGCTATCAGGTCGGGCAGTTGCGTTGCCGCGTCGACGTCGAGGATGACGGGCCGGGCGTGCCGGAAGTGGCCTGGGAGCGGATTTTCACGCCGTTCCTGCGTCTGGATGACAGCCGCACGCGCGCGTCGGGCGGCCATGGCCTGGGGCTGTCGATTGTGCGGCGGATCATTCACTGGCATGACGGCCGGGCAATCATCGGCAAGAGCAAGAGTCTGGGTGGGGCTTGTTTCAGTTTGAGCTGGCCGAGGAATCAGGAGCGCCGGTAGGTGTGTGGTGGCAGGTCTGGCCTCATCGCGAGCAGGCTCACTCCTACATTTGGAATGCGTTTCCCCTGTAGGAGTGAGCCTGCTCGCGAAGGGGCCATGGCAGGCAACGCAAATCCTCAGGCAGCAATGCTGACCAGACTCAACAACTGCCCATCCCCAACCGAAAACTGTGCCTCCAGCTCAGTACCGTTGCGCCACTCGGAAGACAGATCGGTCAACAACCGCAGCCTGACCTGACCCGCCGCCGTCCACTCCAACACTTCGGCGTGCTCGAAATAAAAGCGCTGCTGCACGATCGGGTACAGCGCCTTGAACAGGCTTTCCTTCACTGAAAACGTCAGGGTCACCAGTAACGCCAGATGATCCTGCGACCCGGCCGCCATGCGCTGGATCTCCGTCGGCGTGAGGATTTCCCCGGCCAGGCGCTCGGCGCGCTCGTGGCTCAGCAGATTTTCCAGATCCATGCCCAAGCCGCGCCAGTCTTGCTTGTTGGCAACGATCGCGGCGGCGTGACCGGTGCTGTGAGTAATCGAGCCGCAGATGTGCGCCGGCCAGACCGGGGCGCGGTCTTCGCCGATGGCCGGGATCGTGTCCGTGCCGCCGAGTTGCGCTAGCGCGGCGCGGGCGCAGATCCGTCCGGCAAGGAATTCGGCCTGACGCTTGGCCACCGAGCGCTGAATGCTTGGCGGCGCGACGACGGCGCTGCGCTGGAAGTCATCGGCGAGCAGTCGCGCCGGATCAAACCGGGTGCTGAGCAGTACGGTGCCAGGCAACACCGTTGGCAATGGCCAACGACTGTCGAGCGCGGTGCAGCAGGCGGGCAGGGCGGGGGTGAGATTCATGGCGGGCATTTTGCCGGTTAGTCGGGGCAAGGTCGAGAATCGCGGTGAAGCTTTTCGCGAGCAGGCTCACTCCTACATTTGAAATGCATTCCCCTGTAGGAGTGAGCCTGCTCGCGATCGCCGCGCCGCGGTGTCTCTGATTAACCGAAAATCTTCTTCAAGAATGCCTGCATATCCGCCCAGGATTTTTCATCCGCCGCCTTGTTGTAGCCAATGTCCGGCCCGCCATGCTCGCCATGGCTCAAACGGTCGGCGTCCGGATTGCTGAAGCCATGCTTGGCACCCTCGAGACTGACGAACTTATAGTCCGCCCCGGCCTTGTCCATTTCCGCCTTGAACGCGGTGACATTGTCCTGAGTGACCATGCTGTCCAGCGCGCCATGCTCGACCAGGATCTTCGTTTTCACGCTGCCCGGGGTTGCCGGGGTCTTGGTCGCCAGCGCGCCATGGAAACTCACCACACCCGCCAGTGGCACGCCCTGACGCGCCGCATTCAACACCACGGCGCCACCGAAGCAATAACCGATGGCAGCGAGTTTGTTGACGTCGGTTTGCGGCTGTTTTTTCAGAAGGTCCAGCCCAGCGGCAAAACGTTTGCTGGCTGCATCGGCGTCCTTGGTCGCCGCTTGCATGAAGGCCATCGCGTCTTTCGGGTGCTCGGTGTTCTTGCCTTCGCCATACATGTCGATAGCCAGCGCGCTGTAGCCGAGTTCAGCCAAATCCCGTGCGCGACGCTTCGCATAGTCATTCAGCCCCCACCATTCGTGGACCACAACGACACCGGGGCGTGGGCCTTTGATCGCGTCGTCATAGGCGTAGTAGCCGATCAGTTTTGTACCGTCGGCGCTTTGATAGGGGATTTCTGCGGTCTTGATCGCAGCCTGGGTCAGGCTGCTGACGGCCAGCAAGGTGAGGGCGAGGAACAGGCGCATGGTCGGGTCTCCTTGATGTAAGTGGTCAGAACAGCCTAGACGATCTGGTTCAGCTTGGGTTCAGAGACGGTTCAGGGGCGGTACAGGGGCGGGTCAGTAACCTTGCGCCATACCCAAACAGCACTGTGAAAGAGGAAATACCCATGACTCGTTTAAACAAACTGCTGCTGGCTTTGACCGTAATGAGCGCCAGCATCGCGGCCCACGCCGACACCACTTCGAACTTCGCCGGCCTGAGCTTCGGCCAGACCAGCGACAAGATCAAAAAGTCCCACGCTTTGAATGACAACCTCGACCACCCCAACGCCACCGGGGCCATCGACGGCAACAACACCTACGGCGTGCGCCTCGGTCAGCAGAACAGTCAGGGTCGCTACTACGCCACCTACGACAACGTATCCGGTTCGCACAATGGCGTTAAACTGCGCCAGGAAAACCTGCTGGGCAGCTACGATCTGTTCTACCCGGTGGGCGGTAGCACCAAACTGTTCGGCGGCGCCACGGCGGGCCTGACCAAACTGACCCAGGAGTCGCCAGGCTTCAGCCGTGACAGCGACATCGGTTATGCAGTGGGTGGGCAGTTCGGTGTGTTGCAGCAAGTGTCGCAAAACACCTCGGTGGAACTCGGTTACCGTTACCTGCGCAGCAACGCCAGCACCGAGATGAGTGAGCGCGGCGGCAGCAAGCAAGGCTCGCTGGACCTGACCAGCAGCGCCCAGACGTACCTGTCGGCCAACTACTATTTCTAAGTTTCGCCTGGCCTGTGTGGGAGCGAGCTTGCTCGCGAAGGCAATGGTTCATTCAACACATCGTTGACTGAACAGACGTATTCGCGAGCAAGCTCGCTCCCACAGGTTGTGTATGTAGAGCTCAAGTGATGGGGAGAAAGGCATGAAACTGTTGGTCGTCGAAGATGAAGCGCTGTTGCGCCATCACCTGCAAACCCGCCTCACGGAGAGCGGTCACGTGGTCGAATCCGTGGCCAATGCCGAAGAAGCGCTGTACCAGACCGGACAGTTCAACTTCGATTTGGCGGTGATCGACCTCGGCCTGCCGGGCATGGGCGGCCTCGACCTGATCCGGCAGTTGCGTTCGGGCGGCAAGAGCTTTCCGATCCTGATCCTCACCGCACGCGGCAACTGGCAGGACAAGGTCGAAGGCCTCGCCGCCGGCGCCGACGATTACGTGGTCAAGCCGTTCCAGTTCGAAGAACTCGACGCACGCCTCAATGCGCTGTTGCGCCGCTCCAGCGGTTTCACTCAGTCGACCATTGTTGCCGGGCCGTTGCTGCTGGACCTCAATCGCAAACAGGCGAGCCTCGATGAACAACCGCTGGCGCTGACCGCCTACGAATACCGCATCCTCGAATACCTGATGCGTCACCACCAGCAAGTGGTGCCCAAGGATCGCTTGATGGAGCAGCTCTACCCGGATGACGACGAGCGTGATCCGAACGTGATCGAAGTGCTGGTCGGCCGTCTCCGCCGCAAGCTTGAAGCGCCGGCGGGGTTCAAACCGATCGACACCGTGCGCGGTCTCGGTTACCTGTTCAACGAGCGCTGCACTTGATTCGTTCCCTTCGCGTTCGTTTGATGCTCGCCGCCACCACGTTGGCGGTGTTGTTCATGCTCGCCTTGCTCCCGGCGATGCAGGGCGCATTCAGTCTGGCCTTGCAGGATTCCATCGAGCAGCGTCTGGCCTCTGATGTCACTACGCTGATCTCGGCCGCGCGCGTGGAAAACGGTCGGTTGGTGATGCCTTCACAATTGCCCGATGAGCGCTTCAACCTCACCGATTTTCGCCTGCTCGGCTATATCTACGACCGCGACGGCAAATTGGTGTGGCGGTCGAAAGCCACCCAGGAAGAGCAGATCAACTACAAACCGCGCTACGACGGCCTCGGCAACGAGTTCGCGCGGATTCGCGAAAGCAACGGCCAGGAATTCTTTGTCTACGACGTCGAAGTCAAACTGCTCGGCGGCAAGAGCGCGGCGTTCAGCATTGTCGCGCTGCAACCGGTGCGCGAATACGAAACCACCCTCGAAGGCCTGCGTGAAAACCTTTATCTGGGCTTCGGCGCGGCGTTGCTGGTGCTCCTCGCGTTGTTGTGGATCGGCCTGACCTGGGGCCTCAAGGCCTTGCGCCGACTCAGCCAGGAACTCGACGAAATCGAAGGTGGCACCCGCGAAAGCCTGACTGAAAAACACCCGCGTGAACTGCTGCGCCTGACCGGTTCGCTCAACCGCTTGCTGCTCAGCGAGCGTCAGCAGCGCAGCCGTTACCGCGATTCGCTCGATGACCTTGCTCACAGCCTGAAGACGCCACTGGCGGTGTTGCAAGGCGTCAGCGAAGACATGGCGCAGCGGCCTCAAGAGCGCGATCAGGCCTGGGTGCTGCAAAGCCAGATCGAGCGCATGAGCCAGCAGATCAGCTACCAACTGCAACGGGCCAGCCTGCGTAAAAGCGGCCTGGTGCGCCATCAGGTGCGTCTGCAACCGGTGCTCAAAAGCCTCTGTGACACGCTGGACAAGGTCTACCGCGACAAACACGTACGTGTCACGTTTGATCTGCCGGAGCATTGCTATGTGCCGATCGAACAGGGTGCCTTGCTGGAGATGCTCGGCAACCTGCTGGAAAACGCCTATCGCCTGTGCCTGGGCGAAGTGCGCGTCAGCGTGCGCGAGTCGCTCGCCGGGGTCGAGTTGTGCGTAGAAGACGACGGGCCGGGTGTGCCACTCGATCAACGCGCACGGATACTCGAACGCGGCGAACGCCTGGATGCGCAGCATCCGGGGCAGGGCATCGGGCTGGCGGTGGTCAAGGACATCATCGAAAGCTACAACGCCCGGCTGGCCCTGGGCGATTCGCCGATGGGCGGGGCGGCGTTCAGGATTCATTTTCCTGCGGTTTAGGTGGTGCCCTTTATGACGCTATCGCGAGCAGGCTCACTCCTACATTTGGAATGCGCACCCTTGTAGGAGTGAGCCTGCTCGCGATAGCGCCGGGCGCTTCAACGCAAGATTCGAGGCTGCCTCATTGCTCCTGCGCCCGATAAGCCCCCGGCGTCAGCCCCGTCCACTTCTTGAACGCCCGATGAAAGGCCGACGGCTCAGAGAAACCCAACTGCTCGGCAATCTGCTGCAACGACAGCTCCGCCCGGCCTAAATGGTAAATGGCGATATCCCGCCGCAGCTGATCCTTCAGTTCCTGAAAACTGGTGCCTTCTTCACGCAAGTGCCGGCGCAAGGTCTGCGGGCTGATGTGCAGGTGAGCCGCCACGGCTTCCAGATCCGGCCAGTGCGCGCTGTCGCGGCTGAGCAGGCGGCGCAAGCGGCTGCTGAGGCTGTCGCCGTCGTCCGGGCGCGAGAGCAGGTCGGCGGGGGAGCGTTCGAGGAAATGTTTGAGCGTGCGTTCGTCCTGCAACAGCGGCATGGCCAGGTAGCGGCTGTGAAACAGCAGGCTGCTTCGTTCGGTGCCGAAAACCATCGGGCAGGGAAACAGCAGGTCGTATTCGGCGCCGTGGTCGGGGCGCGGGTAGCTGAAGGTTGCCTGTTCGAGGCGAATCCGCTGGCCGATCAGCCAACTGCCGAGGCGATGCCAGATCACCAGCAGGCTCTCGGTGAGGAAGTGATCCGGGTCCCATAGCGGCGAATCGTCGAGGCTCAAACGCACCCATTCGTCTTCGCGATTCAAGGTCAGGCGCGGGGCATCGGGGAATAAGCTATAAAAAAGTAAACCGCGTTGCAGGGCCTTTTCCAGATTGCGGCAATGAATCGAGGCGTGGCACATCATGGCGAAAGTGCCGGGCTTGCTTGGCGCGTTGCCGAAGCCCAGGTACTCGTCATCCAGCGCCAGCCACAGCCCTTGAATCAGCCGGGTGAATTGCTCTGGAGCAATGCGCGCGCGCGGTTCGTCGAGCAGCTCCGGGCTGATGCCCAGTTGCAGCAGCAGGCCCGAATAATCGAAGCCCAGACGGCGCGCGCCACCGAGGGCGGCACGGGCGAAATGACTGGCAATGGTGCGTTCACGCATAAGCGGCAGATCCTTCCTCAGGCGCCGGATGGTAGCCGGGTGGCGCTGCTCGCAACAAGGCGGATTTCCGCCAAATTGCAGGACGCGAAACGGCAAGTTGGCGGAAATCCGCCACACACAGGTCACCGTCCGGTGACATGGAAAATCCCGCAGACCCTGATATCAAAAGGCTTGCTGGCAATCGCACCAATCTGGCACGGCGTTTGCGATAGAAGCGACAGAAGCGTGCATTTCTCCTTCGCGGAAAACGCCGCTCCAACAACAAATCCCTCCAGTGCAGGAGGGTTCGCAATTAAGGTTCGGCGCTCGACAGATGGATGTCGCCCGCTGGACGCTTGAGGAAACCTGCAATGACGACTCGTCAGCCACTGTACAAATCCCTGTATTTCCAGGTGATCGTTGCCATCGCCATCGGCATCCTGCTTGGTCACTTTTATCCGCAGACCGGTGTGGCCCTCAAGCCACTGGGTGACGGTTTCATCAAACTGATCAAAATGGTCATCGCGCCGATCATCTTCTGTACCGTTGTCAGCGGCATCGCCGGCATGCAGAACATGAAATCCGTGGGCAAGACCGGCGGCTACGCGCTGCTGTACTTCGAAATCGTTTCGACCATCGCCCTGCTGATCGGCCTGATCGTGGTCAATGTCGTGCAACCGGGCGCCGGCATGCACATCGACGTCACCACCCTCGATGCCTCGAAAATCGCCACCTACGTGACGGCCAGTAAAGACCAGAGCATCGTCGGTTTCCTCCTCAACGTAATCCCGAACACCATCGTCGGCGCGTTTGCCACCGGTGACATCCTGCAAGTGCTGATGTTCTCGGTGATCTTCGGCTACGCCCTGCATCGCCTCGGCTCGTACGGTCGTCCGCTGCTGGACATGATCGATCGCTTCGCCCACGTGATGTTCAACATCATCAACATGATCATGAAGCTGGCGCCACTGGGTGCGTTCGGTGCCATGGCGTTCACCATCGGTGCCTACGGTGTCGGCTCGCTGGTGCAGTTGGGCCAGTTGATGATCTGCTTCTACATCACCTGCATCCTGTTCGTCGTGCTGGTGCTGGGCGCGATCTGCCGTGCTCACGGTTTCAGCGTGTTTAAACTGGTGCGTTACATCCGTGAAGAGCTGTTGATCGTACTGGGTACGTCCTCGTCGGAATCGGCGCTGCCACGCATGCTGATCAAGATGGAGCGTCTGGGCGCGAAGAAATCGGTTGTCGGTCTGGTGATCCCGACCGGTTACTCGTTCAACCTCGACGGTACTTCGATCTACCTGACCATGGCGGCCGTGTTCATCGCCCAAGCGACTGACACCCACATGGACATCACCCACCAGATCACCCTGTTGCTGGTGCTGCTGTTGTCCTCCAAAGGCGCGGCGGGCGTAACCGGTTCGGGCTTCATCGTTCTGGCCGCTACCCTGTCGGCGGTCGGCCACCTGCCGGTTGCCGGTCTGGCGCTGATCCTCGGTATCGACCGCTTCATGTCCGAAGCCCGCGCGCTGACCAACCTGGTCGGTAACGCCGTAGCGACCATCGTTGTGGCCAAGTGGGTCAAGGAACTGGACACCGACGTGCTGCAAGCCGAGCTGGCTTCCGGTGGCCGTGGTATCTCCGAAGAGCGTGAAGAAGACGACCTGGGTGTGGCTGAAGGCCCAACCCCGAGCAATGTGAAATAAGCTGTATCTGGTAATACCTTGTGGTGAGGGAGCTTGCTCCCGCTGGACTGCGGAGCAGGCCCCTTCTTGAAAGCGGGCCGCTGCGCGCCCCAGCGGGAGCAAGCTCCCTCGCCACATGAATAAAAAAACCCGCTTCGGCGGGTTTTTTCTTGCCTGCGATTAAACACAGGGTTTGAGCACAACGGTCACACTCGCTGACATTTGCGGTGATTGCCGCATCGACGATGCCTGCCTAGGCTGAATGGATCGCCCAAGGAGTTCGCCCATGTCCGCACCGCTGGCCTCACTGAAAATTCTCGATTTCTCGACCCTGCTGCCGGGGCCGTTCGCCTCGTTGCTGCTGGCGGACATGGGCGCCGAGGTGCTGCGCATCGAATCACCGACGCGCATGGACCTGTTGCGCGTACTGCCACCCCACGATGGCGGGACATCGGCCAGCCATGCGTATCTGAACCGCAACAAGCGCAGTCTGGCGCTGGATCTCAAACAGCCCGAAGCGCTCGAGATCATCCAGCAATTGCTGGGTGAGTACGACATCGTTCTGGAGCAGTTTCGGCCCGGGGTGATGGAGCGACTGGGCCTGGGCTATGAAGCCTTGAAAGCGATCAATCCGCAGCTGATCTACGTGTCGATCAGCGGCTACGGCCAGACCGGGCCGTATCGTGATCGCGCCGGGCATGACATCAATTATCTGGCGCTGGCGGGACTTGCCAGTTACACCGGCCGCGCCGACAGCGGGCCGGTGCCTTTGGGCATGCAAGTGGCGGATGTGGCGGGAGGCTCGCTGCATGGGGTGATCGGCTTGCTGGCGGCGGTGATCGCCCGTCAGCAGAGCGGGCAGGGCACGCACCTGGATGTGAGCATGACCGACTGCGCATTCAGCCTCAATGCCATGGCCGGCGCGGGTTACCTGGCCTGCGGCGCGGAACCGGGCCGCGAAGACCAGATGCTTAATGGCGGCAGCTTTTATGATTATTACCGTACGCGAGATGGGCGCTGGATGTCGGTGGGCAGTCTCGAGCCGGCGTTCATGCAGCAATTGTGCGCAGCGCTTGGCCGGCCGGAGCTGGCGGCGCAGGGATTGTCGCAAAGGGCTGAGCAGCAACAGGCGCTGAAGCATGCATTGCAGGTCGAGTTTGAGCGGCATGACTTTGCCGAACTGTGTGAGTTGTTTGCCGGGGTTGATGCCTGTGTCGAACCGGTGCTGAGTCTGGGCGAGGCGGTACGCCATCCGCAGTTGCAGGCGCGGGGGCTGGTGACGCAAGTGCCGCGCGGGGATGGTACGACACAGGCGCAGATGGCTTGTCCGTTGAAGTTTTCTCAAGCGCTGCCGGCGCCGCGGCATGTCGGCGCGGGGTTGGGGCAGCATACGGATGAGGTGTTGGGGGAGTTGGGGTTGAGTGCTGAGCGGATTGCTGAGCTGCGTTCCACCAAAGTGATTCTTTAATGCATTGCTGGCCCTATCGCGAGCAGGCTCACTCCTACATTTGGAATGCGCTCCACCTGTAGGAGTGAGCCTGCTCGCGATGGGGCCAGTCGATGCACCACAAAACTGTCATTCCACCCGCATCTCACCACTGAACACCAACGTCGTGCGGCACCGCCGGCAGAAATACCGCCGCCCTTGTCTGACCAGGCTATGGCGCTGTGCCGAAAACGCAAAGTCGCTGTCCGGGCATGGGCATTTATAAATGTAGCGGGTGACTCTGCGCCGCTGGATTTCATAGGTGTGGCAGCGGTCCGGCGGCAGTTCGTAAACCCCGCGCATGATCAGTTGCCATTCCTCGCCGTGGGGCTGGATGCGGTCGCCAAACAATTGATGGGCGATCAGGTGCGCGACTTCGTGGGCCACTGTCTGCTTGAGGAAGTGTTCGGTATTTTCGCGGTACAGCTGCGGATTGAAGCGCAGCAGGTTCTCGTGCAGATGCGCGACACCGGCTTTCTGCCCGCGCAGCTTGAGGCTGACCACGGGGCGTTTGAAGGAACGTTTGAAAAAGGATTCAGCGAGTTGGTAACAGTCTTCGACGCGGGTATTGAGTTGCTCGGGCATGCTTGATGGATCTCCAGAGACGTCGAGTATGCCGCAACCCCGCCGACTTGCGAATCGCTGACCTGCCGAATGGTCATCGCCCCAAGAAGAAGGCCGCCTTGCGGCGGCCTGTGTGGGCAGATGTTGTTTTTTTCAGGCGTGAATCAAGCTAGTTGGTATACACCGGGCCAACGCCCAGGCCCCAGACGATCACGGTGAACGCCATGATCGCCACCAGGACCACCAGGCCCACCGCCAGCACCGAACTGGAGAACAGAAAACCTTCGTCCGGCGGGATGTTCATGAATGTCGGCAATCCCACATACAGCAGATACACCGTGTAGCAGATGGCCGCCGTGCCGACGATCATGCCCAGCCACATGTGCGGATACAGCGCCGCCAGACCGCCGACGAACAGTGGCGTGGCGGTGTAGGTGGCAAAGGCCACGCAACGGGCCAGGCTCGGATTGGCGTCATAGGTGCGCGCCATCCAGTGCACAAAAGCGCCCATGACCGCGACCCCGCCAAGCATCGCCAGGTACGACATGATCGTCATCCACAGCGCGCTTTCCAGAGTGAGCATCACCGGCGCGCGGTTGCCGATCACCCAGCCGACCTGGGTGGTGCCGATAAACGCCGAGACCGCAGGAATCGCCGCGAGAATCAGCGTATGGGTCAAGTACATGTGGCTGATGCTTTCTTCTTGGTCGCCACGGATCTCCTTCCATTCCTGATCGGGGTGGGTAAACAGTCCCACTACGTGATGGATCATGCCATTCACTCCTCTTGTTATTGCCATCGCCCCCCAGCGGAGCGCCTACGGGCCAAGGTGGCCGAGCAAATACAGGTCTTCAGATATGTGCGACCTTATGTCGCAGTATAGAAAGGTCTTAATCGCACCGGTATGGCCAACTTAGAGCAAATTGCGCTGTAAACATGAGGCTTAATCGCCTTGGGGTCTTGCGGGGAAGGCATTTTTTTGAGGTTGAAATACTTTTGTGGCGAGGGGATTTATCCCCGTTCGGCTGCGCAGCAGTCGCCAAGCCATTCACCGCGCAATGTCAGGCAATACGAGTTCTCAGGTTTTGGGGCTGCTTCGCGACCCAGCGGGGATAAATCCCCTCGCCACAGATGCTTCGCGCTACTGGGGTTTTTGCGTAAAATGCCGGCCCTTCGTCACACCTCACGGATTTCGCGTCATGGGCACTCTTACGGTCAATCAGAACAAACTGCAAAAGCGCCTGCGCCGCCTGGCGGGCGAAGCGGTCGCCGATTTCAACATGATCGAAGACGGCGACAAGGTCATGGTCTGCCTGTCCGGGGGCAAGGACAGCTACACCATGCTCGACGTGCTGCTGCACCTGCAGAAAGTGGCGCCGATCAAGTTCGAGATCGTCGCGGTGAACATGGACCAGAAACAGCCGGGCTTCCCCGAGCACGTGCTGCCGGCCTACCTGAAAGAGCTGGGCGTCGAATACCACATCGTCGAAAAAGACACCTACTCGGTGGTCAAGGAACTGATTCCGGAGGGCAAGACCACTTGCTCGCTGTGCTCGCGCCTGCGCCGCGGCACGCTGTACACCTTTGCCGATGAAATCGGCGCGACGAAAATGGCCCTCGGTCATCACCGCGACGACATCGTCGAGACGTTTTTCCTCAACATGTTTTTCAACGGCACGCTCAAGGCGATGCCGCCGAAACTGCGCGCCGACGACGGCCGCAACGTGGTGATCCGTCCGCTGGCGTACTGCAACGAAAAGGACATCCAGGCCTACTCGGACCTCAAGCAATTCCCGATCATCCCGTGCAACCTCTGCGGCTCGCAGGAAAATCTGCAGCGCCAGGTGGTCAAGGAAATGCTGCAAGATTGGGATCGCAAAACTCCGGGCCGCACCGAATCGATTTTCCGCAGCCTGCAGAACGTGGTGCCGTCGCAACTGGCCGACCGCAATCTGTTCGATTTCACCAGCCTGAAGATCGACGAGACGGCGGCTTCGCGTTTCGTCAATGTCGTCAACCTGTAAACCCGATTTGTAGGAGTGAGCCCCTGTGGCGAGGGGATTCAGCGAAACGTCGCACCGCCCCGCTGGGCTGCGCAGCAGACCCCGAGATTTGGGGGCCGCTTCGCGCCCCAGCGGGGATGAATCCCCTCGCCACAGGGGCAGCTTCTGCATGTGTTATTCATTCCAAACCTCAGGAGAGGGCATGCGCGATTACAAGTGGCTGCACGAATACTGTCTGAACCGTTTCGGTTCGGCGGCTGAACTGGAAGCCCATCTGCCCGTTCCCAAGACGCCTGCACAACTGCGCAAGATCAGCGACGACCGCTACCTCTCGACCATGGCGCTGCGGGTCTTTCGCGCCGGGCTCAAGCACAGTCTGGTCGACGCCAAGTGGCCGGCGTTCGAAGAAGTGTTCTTCAAATTCGATCTGGAAAAAGTCGTACTCATGAGCGCCGAACACCTTGAGCGCCTGATGCAGGATGCGCGGATCATTCGCCACTTGGGCAAGCTCAAGAGCGTGCCGCGCAATGCGCAGTTCATCCTCGATGTGGAAAAGGACAAAGGCAGTTTCGGCGCACTGATCGCCGACTGGCCGGTGACCGATATCGTCGGTCTGTGGACCTACCTGAAAAAGCACGGCCATCAATTGGGCGGGCTGTCGGCACCGCGGTTTTTGCGCATGGTCGGCAAGGACACCTTCGTGCCGAGCTACGACGTGGTCGCGGCACTCAATGCGCAGAAGATCGTCGACAAGGTGCCGACCAGTCAGCGTGACCTGGCAATTGTGCAGGAAGCGTTCAATCAGTGGCACGAACAGAGCGGTGGGCGGCCGATGAGCCAGATTTCGATGATGCTGGCTTACACCGTCAACCATTGAGACCGCGTCGTCCCCTTCGCGAGCAGGCTCGCTCCCACATTTTGGAATGCGTTTTTCTGTGGGAGCGAGCCTGCTCGCGAAGGCGTCAGATCAGGCGACGCTGACGTCACCTTCACCAGCCAATTTGCGATTCAACTGGTACCGCCAGCGCACATACAACAGCGCCGAGCAGAACACCGCCAGACTCGCCGCCATTTCCAGCAGGCCGAACAGCTGCCGGTGCGGGTCATACGCCGCCAGTGCGCCTTTGATGAAATACAGGTTCACCACAAAACACATCCACGAATGCCCGCGGGCGCTGCCCATGATCATCCCCGGGGCGAGGACCAGCCACGGGATCAGTTCGACCAGCAGAATCACCCACGGCCGGGCGCCATGCAGGTCGGCGAACAGCAGGTAATAGGCCGCCAGCAACCCGGCGAGGGCGAAAAAGCTCAGCAGGCTGAGCACGCGCATGGCCTTCACCCGTGGTTCAAGCCACGCCACTGAGGGCAAAATCTTTGCCTTCTTCGCCATCTCAGCCCACCAGCTTCTGCGCGGTTTTCGCCAGACGCAGACCCAGTGCGCGGCACAGCGCCACTTCGTGCTGATCCAGCCCGTTCTTGCCATCGGAACCGGCGTGATGGCTGGCCCCGTATGGCGTACCGCCGCCTTCGGTTTCCAGCAAAGCCGATTCGCTGTAGGGCAGGCCGGTGATCAGCATGCCGTGGTGCAACAGCGGCAGCATCATCGACAGCAGGGTGGTTTCCTGACCGCCGTGCAGGCTGGCGGTGGAAGTAAACACGCCGGCCGGTTTGCCAACGAGGGCGCCGGTCAGCCACAGGTTGCTGGTGCCATCAAGGAAGTACTTGAGCGGCGCGGCCATGTTGCCAAAACGCGTCGGACTGCCCATGGCGAGGCCAGCGCAATTCTTCAGGTCATCGAGCGTGGCGTAGAGCGCACCTTCATCGGGAATGTCCGCCGCCACGGCTTCGCATTCGGTTGAAATCGCCGGCACGGTACGCAAACGCGCTTCCAGGCCAGCCTGCTCGACACCACGGGCAATCTGCCGGGCCATCTCGTTGGTCGCACCGCTGCGGCTGTAATACAGAACCAGAATGTACGGCGTGCTCATGGCAACAACTCCAATACGTTTTCCGGTGGGCGACCGATGATGGCTTTGTCGCCGGCTTCGAGAATCGGCCGCTCCATCAGTTTCGGGTGCGCGGCGATGGCGTCGATCAATTGCTGCTCGCTGAGGCTGGCGTCCGCCAGGTTCAAGGTTTTGTATTCCTCTTCGCCGCTGCGCAGCAACTGCCGCGCGCTGATCCCGAGCTTGCCGAGCAGGGCCTTGATCTGCACGGCGCTGAGCGGTGTTTCCAGGTAACGCACGATAGTCGGCGTCAGGCCGCGGGCTTCGAGCAGTTCCAGCGCGCCGCGGGATTTCGAGCAGCGCGGATTGTGATAAAGCGTCAGATCGGTCATGGCGGGTCGCTTCTGGCGTAAAGTGGCGGCTATTCTAACTGTGCGGCGCGCAATCCAGAACCGTCAGAGGCGATGGGTCGCAGGCGCTTTCTCATTTTCACAAGGAACACGGCATGACACGGCGATTGGCAGCGGCATTGACGATTCTCGGGGCGTTGATGCTGGGGGGCTGCGGCAATGATTACGGGATCGACCAGAACGGCCAGAAGGTCGCGTCCGAGCGTCTGGACAAACAATGGGTGGTGCTCAATTACTGGGCGGAGTGGTGTGGTCCGTGCCGCACGGAAATTCCTGAACTCAACCATTTGGCTGAGGAACTCAAGAGCAAGAGCGTGGGTGTGTTCGGGGTCAATTTCGACAACGTGCAGGGTGAGGAATTGAAAAGCGCCAGCGAGAAACTGGGCATCAAGTTCACCGTGCTGGCGCAGGATCCGGCGGAGTTGTTTGACTTGCCGCGCAGTGAAGCGTTACCGGTGACGTACATCATCGACAACAAGGGCAAGGTGCGTGAACAGTTGCTGGGTGAGCAGACGGCGGCGGGGGTGATGGCGAAGCTGAAGGCTTTACAGTCCAGCCAATAAGCCGGACGAGTTCTGTGGCGAGGGGATTTATCCCCGTTGGGCTGCGTAGCAGCCCTGAGTTTGCAGTTTGCCTGGAACTGCGCAGGGGGCCGCTTCGCGACCCAACGGGGATGAATCCCCTCGCCACAGGTAACCCCGTGGGCATAAAAGGGGTTTAACCCTCTTCCAGCCACCAGCGCAGCGGCTTGCCTTCTGCCGGCCAGAAACGCATCTGTTCGATCGGCGAGATGTCCCAGCGCTCGACTTTTTCCAGCGCCTGCAGGAAGCGTTGCTCCTGCTCCATCAACGCCGGCGCGCAGAGTTTGCGGGTCTTGCCGATCTTGCCGAAGGTCAGTTTGTCGCCCTCCAGCGTATACGGCGCGAACCAGTGGTTGCAGCCGCCGTTGCCGTAGGCGCGACCATCGTCGCCAAGGGTCACGGTCAGATGGCTGTAGTCCATCAGCGGCCGTTCGCCGATCCATTCCAGAATGTAGCTGCGGTTCTGCTGCAGTTGTACAGGCTCGGCGGCGCAACCGGCGAGACCAGCACCGACCAGAGCGGCCAGGGCCAAGCGTTTCATCATGCAGGCCCCTGGCATTTCGGGCACAGGTGCTTGTCATCGACGGCTTTCCAGCCCAGCTCGGCGATGCGCGCCGTGGCTGCCGGTTTTTCTGCGGATTTGCCCAGCTTGGCGTCCACCGCGAATTCGAAGCTCAGTTCCTTGGCGCAGCTGTCGCAATTGACCTGCCAGGTGTGAATCGCCAGTTCGCCGAAGAGCGGGCCGGTGGTCATCGCGGTCCATTGGCCCGGCGGGTTGATCAGGTGGCGGACGGTGTCGACGGTCAGGCGCATGGACAAATCCTTGCTGCCTTTGAGCGTGACCAGCAGGACATCACCGATGCGGATCGAGCCACCGTTGCCGGTGACCTGATAGCGGCCCGGAACCAGGGCGCGGCATTCGGTGAGGGTGTGTTGCGGGTTCATCAGGGTGTAGCGAAAATCGTGTTCGACCATGGGTCCTCCAAATATGCGCGACATGCTAGCACGGGCTCGATGACAGAATGAGGGGCACGTGCGACCTTCGATCCGGTTCAAATGAGCCGACAGTCATGGCAA
Source organism: Pseudomonas sp. SWRI81 (assembly GCF_014268545.1). Lineage (NCBI taxonomy): Bacteria > Pseudomonadati > Pseudomonadota > Gammaproteobacteria > Pseudomonadales > Pseudomonadaceae > Pseudomonas > Pseudomonas sp. SWRI81. The sequence goes on along the minus strand of NZ_JABWQS010000031.1, from coordinate 43,234 downwards.
ACTGCCGGCCCCGAATCTGAAGGAACGGAACATGGCGCTGATCGAATGTTATGAATGCAAGCGGAGCATCAGTTCCGAAGCTCTGGTGTGTATTCATTGCGGAGCGCCGATGGCCGAACACGCCGCCATGCAAGCGCAGTCCGTTGCGGCATCCCCCCAGGCGTCGACGATTTCGTTCGGCAGCCTGCCACGCAACAATGCCGTGCCCGAGGCTTTTGTCGCGCCGCTGGCCGAACCTCTGCCCAAAGTCATGCCGGCAGCGGCCGGGCGCCGCCGCCGTCAGCAGGCCGCAGAGCAGGCGCGTCAGGCGCAGCAACCGGTCAACGCTGACGGCAGCCGTCCGGTGGAAGGCTGGCTGAAAATCATGGTGTTCCTGTTGCCGGCGTTTTTCGTCTGGTTCCTGTTGCGCAAGGGCCATTCGAGCAAGCAACGCCTGCTCGGTTTCGGTTGGCTGGGCTTGTTGATTCTGGCGTCTTCGTTGCCTAAGTAAAACGTTTCAACCGTCGACCTGGTTCTGCGGCTCACCCGCCGCCCAGGCTGCGATGTTGTGCAGCGTGGTCGCCGCAATCGCGCCCAGCGCTTCGCGGGTCAGGAATGCCTGGTGCGCGGTGATGATCACGTTAGGAAAAGTCAGCAAGCGCGCCAGTACATCGTCCTGCAACGGCAGATCGGAACGGTCCTCGAAAAACAGCTGCGCCTCCTCTTCATACACATCCAGTCCCAGATAACCGAGCTGGCCGTCCTTCAAGGCGTCGATCAGCGCCGGTGTGTCCACCAGACCGCCGCGTCCGGTGTTGATCAACATGGCGCCCGGCTGCATGTGCGCCAGCGAGTCGCGGTTGATCAGGTGTCTGCTTTGCTCGTTGAGCGGGCAGTGCAGGCTGATGATCCGCGATTGCGCAAGCAACTCCGGCAGGCTCAGGTACCGCGCACCCAAGGCCAGGACATCAGGGTTGGGATACGGATCGTGGGCCAGCAGTTCGCAACCGAAACCGTGCATGATCTTCGCGAAAGTCGCACCGATCTGTCCGGTGCCGACGATGCCGACGGTTTTGCCGACCAGATCGAATCCGGTCAGACCGTGCAGGCTGAAATCGCCTTCGCGGGTGCGGTTGTAGGCGCGGTGCAGGCGCCGGTTAAGGGCAAGAATCAGCGCCACGGCATGTTCGGCCACGGCATGGGGCGAGTAGGCCGGGACGCGCACCACCGACAATCCCAGACGTTTCGCGGCCAGCAGGTCGACATGGTTGTACCCGGCCGAGCGCAACGCGATCAGCCGCGTGCCTCCGGCTGCCAGACGTTCCAGAACCGCAGCGCTGAGGTCATCATTGATAAAGGCGCAGACCACCTCGTGCTGTTCGGCCAGTGCGGCGGTGTCGAGGCTGAGCCGCGCGGCCTGGAAATGCAGGTCGATGGCGGCCGGGCAGTCGGCGGCGAGAAAGCTGTCGCGGTCGTAGGTCTGGCTGCTGAAAACGAGGGTGCGCATGGAATCCTCCTGGAACATCGGCGCGGACGGAAAGGTCCGCTCCCACTGTAGTGCAATCGGCGCAGCCGGCATTGCTGTGGATCAGGCGCCGATTCTGGCCTGCGCCGCGAGGCGGTTGATCGAACGCTCCAGCTCGTCGAGGGCGGCGGCGGATTTCGGATCGTCCTGCTTGAGCAGTGTTTCGCTGCGCTGGCAGGCGGCACGCAATTGCGGCACACCGCAGTAGCGGGTGGCGCCATGCAGGCGATGCACGCGTTCGAGCAGGGCGTTGTGATCGTGACTGTCACGCGCCGCCCGGATGGCTTCGCGGTCGGCTTCCAGTGACGCCAGCAGCATCGCCAGCATGTCCGCTGCCAGATCCGCCTTGCCGGCCGCCAGACGCAGGCCTTCTTCGTGATCGAGGACGGGCAGCTCATGGTTGCCCACCGCACTGTCGCCGGGCCGCTCCGGCGCTTGATTACGCAAGGCCAGCCCGGTCCACTTCAGCACCACCTGCGCCAGTTGCCGCTCGCTGATGGGCTTGGTCAGGTAATCGTCCATGCCGCTTTGCAGCAACGCGCGTTTTTCGTTGGCCATGGCGTGGGCGGTAAGGGCGACAATCGGCAGTGGCGTGCAATGCCGTTCACTTTCCCACTGGCGAATGGTTTCGGTGCTCTGCCGGCCGTCCATGCCCGGCATTTGCACATCCATCAGCACCAGATCGAAGGACTCGGTCTGCACCGCCTTGACCGCCGCGTAGCCGCTTTCCACGGCGAGTACCCGCGCGCCCATGTCTTCAAGCAGGGTTTGCACCAGCAGCAGGTTGGCCGGATTGTCGTCGACACACAGCACCCGCGGCGCCCGGCTCGACAACGGCTCGCTCGGTTCATTGCGCGGCTGGCGCGGATTGACCAGATCGGACAGGGCACGCCGCAGCTTGCGGGTGCAGGCCGGTTTGGCCTGCAACTGGCTGTGCGGGTTGGGCACCGACAGGTGAAACAGCGTCTGCTCGGTGGTCGGGCACAGCACCAGCACTTTGCAGCCGAGGTGTTCGAGGTCCCAGATATGCTGATTCAAGCGCTCCGGCAGCATGTCGTTGCTGGTGATGCCAATGACCGCCAGGTCAATCGCCTGATCGGTCTGGTGCGCGCCGGTGACACCGTTGCTCAGACTCTCCAGGGTATTGAACGGCGTGACGTCGAGGCCGCAGTCTTCCAGTTGATGCTGCAACGCCTGACGCGCCAGTTCGTGATTTTCCAGCACCGCGACGCGCCGTCCCAGCAGCGGCGCGGCAGGCAAGTCTTCGGCATCGTCGCGGGTCTTGGGCAGGCTCAGGCTGATCCAGAACTCCGAGCCTTCGCCCGGGGTGCTGTCGACGCCGATCTCGCCGCCCATTTGCTCGATCAGGCGCTTGGAAATCACCAGCCCCAGACCAGTGCCGCCGGGTTGGCGCGACAGCGAATTGTCGGCCTGGCTGAAGGCTTGAAACAACGCGCGCACGTCCTGACTCGACAAGCCGATGCCAGTGTCCTGAATGCTGATGCGCAATTGCACGCTGTCTTCGCGTTCGTCTTCAAGCATCGCCCGGGCGACGATGGTGCCTTCGCGGGTGAACTTGATCGCGTTGCTCACAAGGTTAGTGAGGATCTGCTTGAGCCGCAGCGGATCGCCGACCAGCGACAGCGGCGTGTCGCGGTACACCAGACTGACCAGCTCCAATTGTTTGGCATGCGCGGCCGGGGCGAGGATGGTCAGGGTGTCCTGCAACAGATCGCGCAGATTGAACGGAATGTGGTCGAGCACCAGTTTGCCGGCCTCGATTTTCGAGAAGTCGAGAATCTCGTTGATGATGCCCAGCAGGCTGTCGGCGGATTTTTCGATAGTGCCCAGGTAATCGAGCTGACGCGGGGTCAGTTCGCTTTTCTGCAACAAGTGAGTGAAACCGAGGATACCGTTGAGCGGCGTGCGGATCTCGTGACTCATGTTGGCGAGGAATTCGGATTTGATCCGGCTGGCTTCCAGGGCTTCTTTGCGGGCCAGGTCCAGTTCGATGTTCTGGATCTCGATGGTCTCCAGATTCTGCCGCACGTCTTCGGTGGCCTGATCGACGCTGTGCTGCAATTCTTCGCGGGCGTTCTGCAGGGTACCGGCCATGCGATTGATCCCCGAGGCCAGCTCATCCAGTTCGTGGCTGCCCAGCGGTGGCAAACGGGTCTCCAGGTGACCATCCTTCAGTTGCGCGACGGCCTGTTTGATCTGGCTCAGCGGATGGTTGATGGTTCGGCCCATGCGCAATGCCAGCAGGGCGGCACCGGCCAGCCCGGCAGCGATGAGTAGCAGACTGGCGAACAGGCTGCGATAACCGCGCAGCAACATGCCGTTGTGTGACAGTTCCAGCTCGACCCAACCGAGCAGGCGGTCGGATTCGGCGGGAATGACTTCTCCGGCCAGGTTGCGGTGCTTGCCGAAGACCGGCATCAGGTAGCGGGTGGCATCGTTGCCGCTGCGCCGTTGCAGTTGCGCACTGTCGCCGTTCGGCGCCTGGTTGAGCATGGTCGGGCCAGCATGGGCCAGGGGCGAGCGGTCCGGAGCGAGGAAGGTCACTGCGCGCACGTCGGGTTGTTCAAGCGATTGAGTGGCGATGCGTTCGAGCAGATTGGCATCGCCGTGCCCCATCGCCGGTGCTACCAACGGCGCCAGTTGCTCGGCAATCATTTCGCCGCGCTGCATCAATTGGCTCTGCAGGTCGGTCTGCTGCGTCCAGGTGAAATAGCCACCCAGCACCAGCGCCATCAGGCTGGTCGGCAATAAGGTCAGCAACAGTACGCGACCTTTGATTCCCAGTTTCTTGAGCACGCCTATCTCCCGCATCCCGCTGATCTGTTGACACATGCGTGCATCCGGCACGCGACATGGTCGCAGTGTAGCGATTTGCAGGCGGGCAATCTTGCGGAAAATGCAGGGTCACGTTCGCGCTCGTTCGTCCGGCAGACGAACCTTGTGTTGCCCGCTGTCGGACAATCTTGAATAATCCGCCAACTGAGAATTACTTGCAGATACTCATGACTCCTGTTTCCGCCACCCAGCCACGCATCCTTTCCATTGAAGACGATCCGGTCCTCGGCGCCTATGTGCACGACCATCTGGGCCGTAGCGGCTTTCAGGTGACCTGGTGCCAGAACGGCCAGGAAGGCCTGAACATCGCCCAGCGCCAGCCGTTCGACGTAGTGCTCATGGATATTCTGCTGCCGGGGCTCGATGGCCTGAACCTGCTGACGCAACTGCGCCAGAGTCATTCGACGCCGGTGTTGCTGATGTCGGCGCTGGGGGCCGAGGCCGATCGCATCAGTGGTTTTCGTCTCGGCGCCGACGACTACCTGCCCAAGCCGTTCAGCATGGCCGAGTTGCACGTGCGCATCGAGGCGATCCTGCGCCGGGTGGCGCTGGATCGGCGTCCGCCCGTCGTGACCGCTGCGATGGCCAGCGGCACCTTGCGTTTCGATGAGGAACAATGCGAGGTGTTTTTCCGCGAACAGGCGGCCGGGCTGACCCGCAGCGAATTCCGGTTGCTCGAAACCCTGCACCGCAACAACGAGGAAGTGCTGAGCAAAGCCTTCCTTTATCAACATGTCTTGCAGCGCGGCTACGCCGCCCACGACCGCAGCCTCGACATGCACATCAGCCAGATTCGCCGCAAACTCAAAGCCATCGGTTACACCGAGCGCGAAGTGCGCACGGTGTGGGGCAAGGGTTATGTCTTGAGCTCCGCCGATGAAACTGTCTGAGCTGCCGGGGCGGCATTCGCTGTTCTGGAAGCTGGCATGTCTGCTGGTGGCGTTCTGTCTGCTGATGATCTGGCTGAGCTGGTCGTGGGGCCGCTACATGGAGGAGCGCAATCAGTTTCTTTCCAATGAAGCGCGCAGCACCCTCAGCCGTTATGCCGCACAGGCCGAGCAGGCGTGGCAGCGCGGCGGACGCGATGGCGTCGACGACTGGTTGCAGGGCATGCAACTGCGCGAGGCCAGTTGGGTCGGCGTCATTGGTGCTGATTTGCAGTCGCTGAGCAGCGAGTCGTTGAACGCGGCAGAAGTGCAGCACCTGACGTTTCTGCGCGGCCTCGATTGGCCGATTCACAAGAAAGGCCGGCCATGGTTGCGCGTGCCGTTTCCCCTGGATCCTGCCGCCGGCATCCTCGTTATCGAATTGCCGGAGCGCTTTATCCCGGGCAAATACCGGGTGTTCTGGCGGGTCATTACCAACGGCGTGATTCCCGGGCTGTTCACCTTGATGCTCTGCGTCGGCCTGTATCGGCTGCTGGTGGTGCCGCTGAACAACCTGCGCGAACAGGCCAACGCCTGGCGCGCCGATCAGTTGAACGTGCGCCTGTCGAGCGGCATCACCCAGCGCCCGGATGAACTCGGCGAGCTGGCGCGAGCGTTCGATTCCATGTCCGAACGTCTGCAATCCACCGTCGCCCTGCAACAGCAATTATTGCGCGACCTGTCCCACGAACTGCGCACGCCGCTGAGTCGCTTGCGCGTGGCCAGCGAGAGCGAGCAAGAACTGCTGCAATTGCGCGAACGCATCGGCCGTGAAGTCGACGGCATGCAGCGGCTGGTCGAGGACACCCTGCAACTGGCCTGGCTGGACACCGACCGCTCGCCGTTGCCGGACGAAGCGATACAGATTCAGGCACTGTGGGAAATGCTCACCGACAACGCCTGTTATGAAAGCGGCTGGCCGAGCTTGCAGTTGCAATGCACGGTTGAAGCGTCGTGCTGGGTGCGCGGCAACCTCAATACACTGGCGCAAGCGCTGGAAAACATTCTGCGAAACGCCATTCGTCACTCACCCGAGGGCGCGATTGTGCGCCTCGATGGTCGGCGCGATGGCGAGTATTGGCATTTGTGGCTGGAGGACCAGGGCGGCGGCGTGGCTGAAGAGGATCTGGAGAGGATCTTTTCGCCGTTCATTCGACTCGACGGCTCGCGGCCGGGGGATGGTGGGTTTGGGTTGGGCTTGAGCATTGCACGCAATGCGGTGCAGCGTCAGGGCGGGTTGCTCTGGGCGCAGAACAGCGGGGCGGGGCTGCGATTGAATTTGCGGTTGTTGGCTGATGACGGTGTTGCGCCGAATGACGCTATCGCGAGCAGGCTCACTCCTACAATGGATTTGCGTTCACCGCAGATCAGTTGAACAACATAAATCCCTTTGTAGGAGTGAGCCTGCTCGCGATGTAGTCCATTCGCGCGCCCTATCCTACGGACTTGCCGGAGCGCTCGTCTTTTTCTGTATGACATTTCCCAAGCTACACCAGCGGTCATTTTGAGCTTCCTGAACGGTTTAGGCTCGTGCTTCACCTAACCTTCAAGGAATTGCGCATGAATGCATCCAGCCTTACCGGCAGCTCAGATGGCGACCGTTTCAATGAAGTGCTCGCATTGATCCACAGTTCCAGACACAAGGCCATGCAGGCGGTCAATACTCACCTGATCGAGCTTTACTGGCAGGTGGGGGCGCATATCAGTCGCAAGATTGAGCGGGCAGAGTGGGGGGATTCGGTCATCGCTCAACTGGCAGCGCATCTCGCTCAGACCCAGCCAGGTCTGCGTGGATTCACCCGACCCAATCTGTTCCGCATGCGCCAGTTTTATGAGACTTATCGAGACGAAGCAATTGTCTCACCACTGGTGAGACAATTGCCGTGGACTCATAACATGATCATTTTGAGTCAGAGCAAATGTCCTGAGGAGCGGGCTTTCTACCTGCGAATGGCCGTCCAGGAAAAATGGTCAAAGCGCGAACTGGAGCGACAGCTCAAGGCCGCTCTGTTCGAGCGAACCATTGCCGATCCAGCGAAAACCTCCGCCGCGCTGAAACAAACGCACCCGGCAGCGCTTGAAATATTTCGCGACTCCTACATGGTCGAATTTCTCGACCTGCCTTCTACTCATTCTGAAACCGATCTGCACCAAGGGCTCCTGACAAGGCTGAAGGACTTCCTCATCGAGCTTGGTCGGGACTTCTGCTTTGTCGGCTCCGAATATCCGCTGCAAGTTGGCGGTCGGGATTTTGCGCTGGACCTTTTGTTCTTCCACCGAGGGCTCAATTGCCTGGTCGCTATTGAACTCAAGGTCGGGCGTTTCGAGCCAGAGTATCTGGGCAAGCTGGATTTCTATCTGGAGGCGCTGGACCGCAATGTCCGCAAGCCCCACGAAAATCCGGCCATCGGTGTGTTGCTCTGCGCCAGTAAAGAGGACGAGGTCGTCGAGTACGCCCTCAACCGCAGCCTCTCGCCAGCCTTGATCGCGCAATATCAAACATGCTTGCCGGATAAACAATTGCTGCAAGCCAAGCTGCATGAGTTTTATGCCTTGGATACGGCCCATACGGAAAACACAGACTAGCTGTCCGTTATTCCCATAAACCATAAGCACCGCACTTTGCGTGATATGGCCTGCGCGGGTTTGCCGGTATGATAGGCGCCCCCGCACGTCTGGATTGCGAATACGCCATGACCCTGCAGTACCCAACCATCGCCGATTGCGTCGGCAACACGCCGCTGGTGCGTTTGCAGCGCCTGCCCGGCGCCACCAGCAACACCCTATTGCTCAAGCTCGAAGGGAACAACCCGGCGGGTTCGGTCAAGGACCGTCCGGCGCTGTCGATGATCACTCGCGCCGAGTTGCGCGGGCAGATCAATCCCGGCGACACGTTGATCGAGGCAACTTCTGGCAACACCGGTATCGCTTTGGCCATGGCGGCCGCGATCAAGGGTTACAAGATGATCCTGATCATGCCGGACAACTCCAGCGCCGAGCGCAAGGCAGCCATGACCGCCTACGGTGCCGAACTGATTCTGGTCAGCCAGGAAGAAGGCATGGAAGGCGCCCGCGACCTTGCCCAGCGCATGGAAGCCGAAGGCCGCGGCAAGGTGCTCGATCAGTTCGCCAATGGCGACAATCCTGAGGCGCACTACACCACCACCGGTCCGGAAATCTGGCGTCAGACCCAGGGCAGCATCACGCACTTCGTCAGCTCGATGGGTACCACCGGCACCATCATGGGCGTCTCGCGCTACCTCAAGGAGCAGAGCGACAGCGTGCAGATCGTCGGCCTGCAACCGATGGAAGGCTCGGCCATCCCGGGCATCCGCCGCTGGCCTCAGGAATATCTGCCGAAGATCTATCAGGCCGAGCGCGTCGATCGCATCGTCGACATGGCGCAAAGCGAAGCCGAAGACGTGACCCGTCGCCTGGCGCGTGAAGAAGGCATCTTCTGCGGTGTGTCCTCGGGCGGTGCGGTGGCGGCGATGCTGCGTTTGTCTCGGGAAGTTGAGAATGCGGTGATCGTCGCGATCATCTGCGACCGTGGCGACCGTTACCTGTCGACCGGCATTTTCGACGCACCCAACTGATGGCCAAACACGAGAGAGGCCTGCGCTTCCAGCCCACCGGCGGCAGCAAGGCCCCGCAAGTCCCGACCGGAAAAAAGCAGCGCTTGAGCATCGAGCGCCTGGCCAATGACGGTCGCGGTATCGCGTTTTTCGAAGGCCGGACCTGGTTCGTCCTCGGCGCCCTTGCGGGCGAAGACGTCGAAGCGCGGGTGCTAGGCGCCCACGGCAAAGTGGTCGAAGCGCGCACCGAACGCGTGTTCACCGCCAGTGCATTGCGTCGCCCGGCGCCGTGCCCGCACGCCGGCCGTTGCGGCGGTTGCAGCGTCCAGCATTTGCCCCACGACGAACAGCTCGCCCTGAAACAGCGCATGCTCGCCGAGCAATTGTCGCGGGTTGCCGGTGTCGAACCAGAAGAATGGGCAGCACCGTTGACCGGCCCGGAATTCGGCTACCGTCGCCGTGCGCGCATCGCCGTGCGCTGGGACATGAAAGCGAAAAAGCTGGAAGTCGGCTTCCGCGCTGCCGGCAGTCAGGACATCGTCGCGATCAGCGAATGCCCGGTGCTGGTACAGCCCTTGCAACCGATCATGACCCGGTTGCCGGAGATGTTGCGGCGCTTGAGCAAACCGCAGGCGCTGGGGCATGTCGAGTTGTTCAGCGGCTCGTCATTGGCGCTGTTGCTGCGGCACATGGCGCCGTTGTCCGAAACGGATCTGACGATCCTCAAGGATTTCTGCCAATTCCATGGGGCGCAATTGTGGCTGCATGGCGAAGGTGAACCGCAACCGGTCGAAGCGGGTCAGACGCTCGGTTATCGCCTGGAACAGTGGAATCTGGATCTGGCTTACCGGCCGGGGGACTTCGTTCAGGTCAATGCCGCGGTCAACGAGGCAATGGTTGCGCAGGCGCTGGACTGGCTGAAGCCGGCGCGCGAGGAACGGGTGCTGGACCTGTTTTGCGGGTTGGGCAACTTTGCGCTGCCGCTGGCCCAAAGCGTGCGTGAAGTGGTGGCGGTGGAAGGCGTGCAGACCATGGTCGAGCGGGCCGCTGCCAACGCCGTCAGTAACAATTTGCATAACACAAAGTTTTTTCAAGCCGATTTATCCCAGCCTTTGAGCGCTGCCCAGTGGATCGCAAACGGCTTTTCTGCGGTACTCTTGGACCCACCGCGTGACGGTGCTTTCGAGGTGGTACGCCAGTTGGCGACCCTGGGTGCCAAACGGCTGGTGTATGTGTCGTGCAACCCGGCAACGCTGGCGCGCGACACGGTGGAATTGATCAAGCAGGGCTACCGGTTAAAACGTGCCGGGATTCTCGATATGTTTCCTCAGACGGCACATGTCGAGGCCATGGCGTTATTTGAAGCGGGCCAGGATGGCTCGTCTGAATCCGTCTGATCTGTCCGCGCAGCGCTCGCTTGAGCCCCGCGAGCGCAAACGGGCAGTACAGGTCAGCGATTTGACGCATTGAATCTGCGTCGTAGGGAAGGTAAAGCAGCATGGTACAGGTGAGAGCACACCAGCCGATCAACACTGACGGCAGTATCAACCTCGAGGCCTGGCTCGATCATGCGGTCAGTGTCGATCTGGCACTGGATCGCGAGGCCTTGAAAGAAGCCTGCGAGTTCGCTCGCGAGGCCGAACAACAGTCCAATGCCAGGAAGAATCTGTGGGCCGAAGGCTCCGGCAGTTTCAGTACTGGCCTGGAAATCGCCGAGATTCTTGCCGACCTCAAGCTCGATCAGGATTCGCTGGTCGCGGCGGTCCTGTATCGCGGCGTACGCGAGGGCCAGATCGAACTCGCCGCAGTCGGCCAGCGCTTCGGTCCGGTGGTGGCCAAGCTGATCGACGGCGTACAGCGCATGGCGGCCATCAGCGCCAGCCTCAGCCCTCGGCAATCGATGGTCATGGGCACGCAGGGGCAGGTGGAAAACCTGCGCAAGATGCTCGTCGCCATGGTTGACGATGTGCGCGTCGCGTTGATCAAACTGGCCGAGCGCACCTGCGCCATCCGTGCGGTGAAAACCGCCGACGATGAAAAGCGCAACCGCGTCGCCCGGGAAGTCTTCGACATCTATGCGCCGCTCGCGCACCGGCTCGGCATCGGTCATATCAAATGGGAACTGGAGGATTTGTCCTTTCGTTACCTGGAGCCCGATCAATACAAACAGATCGCCAAGTTGCTCCACGAACGACGGCTGGATCGCGAGCGTTTCATCAGCGACGTGATGACCCAGCTCAAGGACGAATTGCAGGCCACCGGCGTCGACGCCGACATCAGCGGCCGGGCCAAACATATCTACTCGATCTGGCGCAAAATGCAGCGCAAGGGTCTGGAGTTCAGCCAGATCTACGACGTGCGCGCCGTGCGCGTGCTGGTCCCGGAAATGCGCGATTGCTACACCGCACTTGGCATCGTCCATACCCTGTGGCGGCATATTCCGAAAGAATTCGACGACTACATCGCCAACCCGAAAGAGAACGGCTACCGCTCGCTGCACACTGCCGTGATCGGCCCGGAAGGCAAAGTGCTTGAGGTGCAGATCCGCACCCACTCGATGCACGAAGAAGCCGAACTCGGCGTCTGCGCGCACTGGCGCTACAAAGGCACCGACGTCAAATCCGGCTCAAACCATTACGAAGAGAAAATCTCCTGGCTGCGTCAGGTTCTCGAATGGCACGAAGAACTCGGTGATATCGGCGGTCTGGCTGAACAATTGCGGGTCGATATCGAGCCGGATCGCGTCTATATCTTCACCCCTGACGGTCACGCCATCGATTTGCCGAAAGGCGCGACGCCGCTGGATTTCGCCTACCGCGTTCACACCGAAATCGGCCACAACTGCCGGGGCGCGAAGATCAACGGGCGTATCGTGCCGCTCAACTACAGCCTGCAGACCGGCGAGCAGGTCGAGATCATTACCAGCAAGCACGGCACGCCAAGCCGCGACTGGCTGAACCCGAACCTGGGCTACGTCACCACCTCGCGGGCGCGGGCGAAGATTGTTCACTGGTTCAAATTGCAGGCTCGCGATCAGAACGTTGCAGCGGGTAAAACCCTGATCGAGCGCGAACTCAATCGCCTTGGTCTACCGGCGGTGGATTTCGACAAGCTGGCCGAAAAAGCCAACATGAAAACCGCCGAAGACATGTTCGCTGCCCTCGGTGCTGGCGACCTGCGTCAGGCGCACCTGGTCAACCTCGCGCAACAACTGGTCGAGCCGGAACGCGGCAACGAGCAGTTGGAGCTGATTCCGCGCAAGGCCACCGGTTACAAACCAGGCAAGCGCGGCGATATCCAGATTCAGGGCGTCGGCAACCTGATGACGCAGATGGCCGGCTGCTGCCAGCCGTTACCGGGCGACGCGATTGTCGGCTACATCACCCAGGGCCGCGGTGTGAGCATTCACCGTCAGGACTGCGCCTCGGTGCTGCAACTGGGCGGGCGCGAGCCGGAGCGGATCATTCAGGTCAGCTGGGGGCCGGTGCCGGTGCTCACCTATCCGGTGGACATCATCATCCGCGCCTACGACCGTTCCGGGCTGCTGCGTGACGTTTCGCAGGTGCTGCTCAACGAGCGCATCAACGTGCTGGCGGTCAACACTCGTTCGAACAAGGAAGACAACACGGCGCTGATGTCCCTGACCATCGAGATTCCCGGTCTGGATGCGCTGGGCCGCTTGCTGGGGCGGATTTCGCAATTGCCGAACATCATCGAAACGCGGCGTAACCGTACCCCGTGAAGAACGACGCCGATCAACTGTGGGAGCGGGCTTGCTCGCGAAGAGGTCGTGTCAGTCGATATTTGCGCTGAATGACACACCGCATTCGCGAGCAAGCCCGCTCCCACATTGATCTAGTGTAGAGACATGACAGATGTATTCACTGGAAGACCTGCTCCACCTGATGTCCCGCCTGCGCGATCCGCAGTTCGGTTGCCCGTGGGACATCAAGCAAACCTACACGACCATTGTCCCGCACACGTTGGAGGAAGCCTATGAAGTGGCCGATGCCATCGAGCGTGGCGATCTCGATCATTTGCAGGGCGAACTGGGCGATCTGTTGTTTCAGGTGGTGTATTACAGCCAACTGGCCAAGGAAGAAGGGCGGTTCGAATTCGCCGGGGTGATCGACAGCATCACCCGCAAGCTGATCCGTCGCCATCCGCACGTGTTTCCCACCGGCGATCTGTATGCGCCGCTCGACGTGCCACGCTTGAGCGAAGAGCAGGTCAAACAGCGCTGGGAACAAATCAAAGCCGAAGAGCGCGCCGAGAAAGCCTCGGCGCCCGAACAGTTGTCCTTGCTCGACGATGTGCCGACGACGTTGCCGGCACTGTCGCGCTCGGCCAAGTTGCAAAAGCGTGCCGGGCAGGTCGGTTTCGACTGGCCGGACGCCTTGCCGGTACTCGACAAGGTGCGCGAAGAGCTCGATGAAGTGCTCGAAGCCATGTCGGAAAATGATCCGGTGGCCGTAGCGGACGAGATCGGCGACCTGCTGTTTTCCGTGGTCAATCTGGCCCGCCACCTGAAGGTCGACCCGGAAACTGCGCTGCGTGGCGCCAACGGCAAATTTGAAAGACGTTTCCGTTTTATCGAACAGGCATTGCGCGACACCCACCGTCCCATGGAAGATTGCACCCTCGAAGAGTTGGACGCCCTGTGGGGCGAAGCCAAACGCCAGGAAAAGAATGAGCCCAGCTGCGGCTGAGCCGTTGCCCAAGTGAGTAAGCATTAATGAGCCTTTCCCTTCGCGACCAGTTGCTCAAGGCAGGACTGGTCAATCAAAAGCAGGCCAAACAGGTCAGCAAAGACAAGCAGAAGCAGCAGCGTCTGGCCCACAAAGGCCAGATCGAACTGGATGATTCGCAGCAGCGCGCAGCCCAGGAAGCCATGGCCGAGAAGGTCAAGCGCGATCAGGAACTGAACCGTCAGCAGAAAGAGAAGGCTGAAGCCAAGGCCCGCGCCGCGCAGGTCAAGCAGTTGATCGAAGTCTCGCGTCTGCCCAAGCTGACCACCGAGGACTACTACAACTTCGTCGATGACAAGAAGGTCAAGCGCATCTCGGTCAACACGCTGATGCGCAACAAGCTCAGCAGCGGCTCGCTGGCGATCGTGCACCATAACGGTGGCTACGAAGTGATCCCCCGTGAAGCGGCGCTGAAGATCCAGGAGCGCGATCCGCAGCGCATCGTTCAGCTCAACGTGCAGACCGAAGAGGTCAACGCCGAGGACGATCCGTACGCGGCGTATCAGATCCCTGACGATCTGATGTGGTAAGCGATTGTGGCGAGGGAGCTTGCTCCCGCTGGGGCGCGAAGCGTCCCCGCTCTTTATCCTGAGAGCAGGGCCTGCTGCGCAGTCCAGCGGGAGCAAGCTCCCTCGCCACAATGTGCAATGTTCGCCTGATCAGGCGGACTTCAGATCTCTTTGCTGTTCCTGCACTTCCAGTTCGGCCTTGTAGTTGTGAGCATCGATCTCGTTGTGGAACATGCCGACCAGCAAATCTTGTTGATGCACATCCCAGATACGGATGCCGGCGGCCAGGCCTTCGTGGGACATGTGTGAATCGTCGCGTTCAGTTACTTTTACAGTCATCTGCTAGCTCCAGATCTCAAGTTACTGCACCAAGGCATGTGCAGGACTCTGTTATAGGTTTTGTTAGCCAGCTAAGTAAACTGCCGATTGGCGCAAGGTGTTGTTGCGGATTTCGCAACAAAGCTGCAGGCCACGTAAACCGCGACATTCGGTCGCAGGGCAATTGGTTTCATGACAAAGGTTTCATTTTCAGAACACCGCAAACCCCTTGTAGGAGTGAGCCTGCTCGCGATCGCGGAGTGTCAGTCACCGCTGATATTGACTGATCCACCGCTATCGCGAGCAGGCTCACTCCTACACAGATGTGTGTCGGCCATGAGTTTTATATCAGCCAAAAAAAACGCCCCGAACCAGTCGGGGCGTTTTCATGTGTGGCTCAGCAGCGGGGAATTACTTGCCTTCCCAGCGCTTCAACACCAGCGTGGCGTTGGTGCCGCCGAAACCGAAGCTGTTGCTCATCACGGTGTTGAGGGTGGCGTTCTCGCGGGTCTTGGTCAGCACCGGCAGATCGGCCACTTCCGGGTCGAGCTCGTCGATGTTGGCGGAACCGGCAATGAAGTTGCCTTCCATCATCAGCATGCAGTAGATCGCTTCGTGAACGCCGGCGGCGCCCAGGGAGTGACCGGACAGGCTCTTGGTCGAGCTGATGGCTGGAGCCTTGTCGCCGAACACTTCACGCACACCTTTCATTTCCGCGACGTCGCCGACCGGAGTCGAGGTGCCGTGGGTGTTCAGGTAGTCGATCGGGGTGTCGACAGTCGACAGCGCCTGCTGCATGCAGCGGATCGCGCCTTCGCCACTTGGGGCGACCATGTCGTAGCCGTCGGAGGTCGCGCCGTAGCCAACGATCTCGGCGTAGATTTTCGCGCCACGGGCCAGCGCGTGTTCCAGCTCTTCAACGACAACCATGCCGCCGCCGCCAGCGATGACGAAACCGTCACGGTCCTTGTCATAGGCGCGGGAGGCTTGTTCCGGGGTGTCGTTACGCTTGCTGGACAAGGCGCCCATCGCGTCGAACAGGAACGACTGGCTCCAGTGCTCTTCTTCACCGCCACCGGCGAAGACGATGTCCTGCTTGCCCATCTGGATCTGTTCCATGGCGGTACCGATGCAGTGAGCACTGGTGGCGCAGGCAGAAGCGATGGAATAGTTCAGGCCCTTGATCTTGAACGGCGTGGCCAGGCAAGCGGAAACGGTGCTGCTCATGGTCCGCGTAACGCGGTACGGGCCGACGCGTTTCACGCCTTTCTCGCGGAGGATGTCCAGCGCTTCCATCTGGTTCAGCGTGGAAGCACCGCCGGAGCCGGCGATCAGGCCGGTACGCGGGTTGGACACTTGCTCTTCGGTCAGGCCGGAGTCAGTGATCGCGTCTTTCATGGCCAGGTAGGCGTAAGCCGCTGCGTGGCCGACGAAGCGATAGATCTTGCGATCGATCAGCTCTTCAAGGTTGAGGTCAATGGAGCCGGAAACCTGGCTACGCAGACCCATTTCAGCATATTCCGGGTTGAACCGGATGCCAGGGCGGCTTGCACGCAGGTTAGCGGAGACGGTCTCTTTGTCATTGCCCAGGCACGAAACAATGCCCAGACCAGTGATAACGACGCGGCGCATGCGAATAACCCTTAGAAGTTGTCAGTGGAGGTGAACACGCCGACCCGGAGGCCTTCGGCGGTGTAGATTTCGCGTCCGTCGACACTGACCGAACCATCGGCGATGGCCATGTTCAGCTTGCCCTTGAGGACGCGCTTGATATGAATGTTGTAGGTGACTTTCTTGGCGGTCGGCAGCACCTGGCCGAAGAATTTCACTTCGCCCGAACCCAGCGCACGGCCGCGGCCCGGCAGACCCTGCCAGCCGAGGAAGAAACCGACCAGTTGCCACATGGCATCCAGGCCCAGGCAGCCCGGCATCACCGGATCGCCTTCGAAATGGCAGGCGAAGAACCACAGGTCAGGGTTGATATCCAGCTCGGCGACCAATTCACCTTTGCCGTACTTGCCGCCTTCTTCGCTGATATGGGTGATGCGATCCACCATCAGCATGTTCGGGGCGGGCAATTGCGCGTTACCTGGGCCGAACAGCTCACCGCGACTGCAGCGCAGCAGGTCTTCCCGAGTAAAGGCGTTTTGTTTGGTCATGCGAGCTCCTCAATAATCCCATGCGGCAGGTGGGGCAAATCTTCCCGACCGTTCAAAGCGTTCATGCCTCGAACCGGCAGCCTACTCATAGACTATTGCGTTGTGGTGAAAGTCACAGCACCAAGGACATGAATGTACACTTGTGCACTGAAATTTTTATACAAGCCCCTTTTGAGGCTCGTTCGGGTGCCTAAGACTGCCGCACTTTCGCTTTTCACGCCAGTCGCAGATGGTCGAAAAACCGTCACTACTGCACCCAGCGCTGCAGAATCTGCTGTAGGTCGTTGCGTTTGAACGGCTTCGCCAGGTAATCGTTCATGCCCGCAGCCAGGCAGGCTTCCCGGTCGCCCTGCAAGGCGTTGGCGGTCAGCGCGATGATCGGTACGTCGCGGCGTCCGGGCAGTTCGCGAATCTGCCGCGTGGCTTCATAGCCGTCGATGATCGGCAGACGGCAGTCCATCAGAATCACCTCGAATTCGCCGCCCTCGGCACTGCGCACCGCTTGCGCGCCATCGGTCGCCACGCTGACGGCAAAACCGAGGCTGCGCAGCATCGCTTCGATCACGGTCTGATTGACCGGATTGTCCTCGACCAGCAACACCTGTCGCCCTTCACCCTGACCACTGCCGTTCAAGGCTCGTGGCGCAGCCTGTGGCGGCAGTGCCTGTTTATACAGCGCCAAAGGAATTTCCAGCGTGAACACCGAACCGCGACCTTCCTCGCTCTGCGCGCGCAAGGTGCCGCCCATGCGTTCGGCGAGGGTGCGCGCGATCGGCAAACCCAGGCCGGTGCCGCCATAACGCCGGGAAATCGAACTGTCGGCCTGCTGGAACGCGTTGAACATCAACTCCAGGCTTTCGGAAGAAATACCGATGCCGCTGTCGCGCACCGAACAGGTGAACCACAGCAGTTCATGATCGAGCGACTGCCATTGTGCTTCGATGCTGACCCGGCCCTGCTCGGTGAACTTCAGCGCATTGCCGACCAGATTGACCAGAATCTGCCGGATTCGGGTCGGGTCGCCCTGAACCTGCAAGCCGCGCATGTCGTCCGGGATCCGCAGGTTCAGCGCCAGTCCACGCTGCACAGCGCTGTGCTGGAACGACTGCGCACAGGCGCCGATCAGTTCGGCGAGGTTGAATGGAATGTGTTCCAGCTCCAGTTCCGAACGCTCGATCCGCGAGAAATCAAGAATGTCGTTGATGACCTTCAGCAGATGTTCGGTGGATTCTGACGCGAGTGCGGCGTATTCGACCTGCTCTTCGGTCATCTCGGTGGTTTCGAGCAATTGCAACATGCCCAGCACACCGTTCATGGGCGTGCGCAGTTCATGGCTCATCATCGCCAGGAAATCGGACTTGGCGTTGTTGGCCTTTTCCGCTTCCTCGCGGGTCTGGATCAGTTGCGCCATCGCCTGATGCTGCTCGCGGCTGGCCTGTTCCAGCGCCTGGGCGAGGTTGTTGATGTGCTGCGACAGCGCACCCAGTTCGGTGTCATCGACAATCGGCAACGGGGTTTTATAGTCGCCTTCCTGAATCGCCTTGACGGCATCGCCGATGTCGCGGATCGGCTGCGACAGGCTGCCGGCCAGGCGCCGCGCCAAAATAAACGTGAAGAGCAATGCGAACAGCGCGAGGATCGCGGCCTTGAACACGATTTCCTGCTGACGCTGGCTGAACGCATCGTTGGACAGGCCGACGATTACCCGGCCCAGATAATCCTCGCTGGCCCCGCTTTTGCTGACGTTGGCGTCCTGGAAAAAATCATTGTGCAAGGCAATCCGTTGCAGGCGCACCGGCGCCTGAAACACTTCGACCTGATGCGGACGGCTGTGGGCCGCCGCCGGTTGCTCGACGTACACGAGAATCCGGTTGGCGCTGTCCTGCACTTCCAGAAAACGCACATTGGGCGTGGCCAGGGTCGCTTTCAGCAGGCTCTCCAGCACTTCGTTGTTACCGGAAATCACTCCGTATTCGGTGGCAGGCGCCAACTGGTTGGCGATCAGTTGGCCGGTGTGGTTCAGCTCCTGGCGCAGATCCTGAATCCGCACGAAGGTAAAGAAACTGATCAGCAGCAAGGTCAGCAGCAAGGCCGGGCCGAGGCTGATCAGTTGGGTGCGGGTGTTGATGTCCCAACGGCGACGGAAAGTCATGGGCGCGGTTCTCCTTCGGCCAGCGCAGTGGCGGCAGACGCTTCATTGAGCGGTTCGATGCCTAAGGAACGAGCCACTTGCGCATTACTTGAGACTTTGAATCGCTCGGGATAGAGCGCGCGCGGCCAGGATGCCGGCGGCTGGTCGAGCAAGCGGTCGAGGATGCTCAGCCAATCGCTCTGATCGCTGTAGGTGCTGGCCAGGCTGCCGGCGCGTACGAACGCAACGTTGGGGCCGACCAGGGCCACCTGTCGCGAGTAGCTGCTGAGCAGCAGGTTTTTCGCGGTTTTCGGGTTGTACAGATTGGGATCGTCGAGGCCCAGCAATACATCGCTGTTTTTCAACAGCGCTTGCAAGGGCCGGCTGTCATGGGTGTCGTCCCAGCGCTCGCTGACGATGTGCAGGTTCAACGGTTGCGCGGCCAGGTTCAGCTCTTTGAGCAGGAACTCGCTGTGCTGATCGAACAGCACGCCGACCCGTCGGGCCTGCGGCAATATCCGCCGGATCAGTTGCAACTGTCGGCTCAGCGGCGGATCGCTCCACAGCAGGCTCAAGCGCGCCGGCTGTGAATCACCAAAGCGCTGCCGTGCCTGCAAGCGGCTGATACGCAGCACCAGCGTGGCCGGGCCTTGTGAGTCTTGCCGGCGCCAATCCAGCGCGGGCAGGTCGAGCAGGATCAAGCGCAGGCTCGCCGGCAATTTGCCCGCCGCCGGCAGACTCGCCAGCGGCTGGAAGCGCACGTTATCGGTGGGCCGCAATTCGCTGAGCGCCTGAACGAACGCCTGCACGCCGGGGCTTTCCTCGGCACCGGTCAGCAGAATATCGGCTGCCTGCACCGCGACGCCGTGCAGCCATGCCGTCACAAACAGACAGAATCCGGCCAGCCAGTGGCCGGCGCTTGGCATCTTCCGTGACAGGCCGTTGCGCATGCTAGAACTCCAGCTCGGCACTGAAGTACATCAATCGGCGCTCGTCATCGTTGTTATCGACAAAAGTGCTCGGCTCGTGATCGAGGCGCTGCTGCAACACCCCGGCCAGTTGCAACTGCGCCTTGCCCAGCGGGATACGTTTGGCGATGCGTGTGTCGATCCGTTCGAAGCGGTAGCCATTGAGGGCGTTGTCGCCGTAATAGAAGACGGCGCTGTTCCAGCCGTGCCCCCAATCGCGCAGCCAGCCGGCGGAACCGCTGTTGCGCGAGGTGAACTGCTGATCCAGCGGATTGCTCGCCTGGGCATCGACAAAGGCATAGGTGAAACGCAAGCGGTCGGCCACGCTCACGCGCCAATCCAGTTGGGTTTCCGTGCCGCGAAAGCGTGAGCTGTTGGCGTTGCTGGCAATGTACTGGTTGTTGCGCAGCGGCTCGCTGATCATCCCGGTGATTTCGTCATAGAACAGCTTCACATCCAGTGCCAGGCCGAGTTCGGCGAAGTAGCCGTTGTAACCCAATTCCCGCGAGCGCATGTGTTCCTGATCGAGATCGCCGGGGCCGCGGGTCTGGACGAAATAACGCGCCGACGACTGTCCATACGCCGAGGGCCGCAGCTTGCTGACCTGATAGCTCCAGTTGACGTTGTTCTCGAACATGTCCGGCGAGCGAATCGCTTCGGAGTACACCGCACGCAGGCCGTGGCGCGGGTTGATCAGGTAGTTGATCGCGAAGCGAGGGGTCAGCGAACTGCCGACCAGTTGCGTGTCCTCGAACATCGCCCCGCCCTGTAAAAGCCAATGTTCACTGGCTCGCCACTCGAGTTGGCCGAAGGCGCGCCAAGTGGTGTCGTCGAGCGTGCCGTTGAAATACGTTTCGGAGTCGGC
Organism: Pseudomonas sp. SWRI81; assembly: GCF_014268545.1. Classification (NCBI taxonomy): domain Bacteria; kingdom Pseudomonadati; phylum Pseudomonadota; class Gammaproteobacteria; order Pseudomonadales; family Pseudomonadaceae; genus Pseudomonas; species Pseudomonas sp. SWRI81. The sequence goes on along the minus strand of NZ_JABWQS010000031.1, from coordinate 22,675 downwards.
GCGGTCGTAGCGATAGTTCATGCCGCTGACCAGACGCAAGCTGTCGGACAGGCTGAGGGTGTCCTGCAATTCAATGTCGTAGCGCGATTCCCGGGCGCTCTGGTCGATGTCACCGCACAGGGTTCGACTGGCGCCGTTGCGCCATTGACCGAGCACTTGATTGGCCAGCGCCATCTCCTGCGGTGTGCCGGGTGCCGCGCCGGGGCCGGTGAATTGGCTGATGTTGCGCGCCAGGCGTTCGGTGTAGTTGGGGTTCAGTTGCCACAGTTGCGCCAGTTGCGGGCTGAACGAGACCTCGGCGTCGCAGGCGCGCCAGGTCTGCTGACGATCCCAGTGTTGGACCGAGCCTTGTACGTAAAGGCTGTGTTCGGGGTTGATGTCGAGGTTCCAGCGCACCGAGCCGGCGTAATCCTTGGCCACCACGTCGGAATTATTCCCGGCGGCGGTAATCCCTGAGAACACCGGGCGGTAGGTATAGGGCCGCTGATTGCTGCCGTCCTTGGCGTTGAGTTGCCAGTCGAGGCTCTGGTCATCGCTCAGGGTGTGACTGACGGCGAGACTCAGGCGATTCAAGCGGCGGCTGTCGCGGTAGTCGGCGCCGCTGCGATCGCTGTCGAAACCGTCGTCCTCCTGGCCGGACAGCGACAGGCGCAGATCGCCGCCGTTCCAGCCGGTACCCTGGCTCGCATAGAAATCGCTGATGCCGCGCTGGCCGCGGGTGTACTTCAGCCGCGTGCCATGGCTGTCCGCGGGGTGGCGGGTGATGATGTTGATCACCGCCATCAGCGCGTTGGCGCCGTAGCTGACGGTGTTCGGCCCGCGAAACACTTCGATGCGTTCGACGTCTTCCACGGCCACCGGAATATCGCTCCAGTCCACCGTGGCCAGGCCTGCGCGGTACACCGAGCGGCCATCGATCAACACCTGCATGCGCCGCGCGCCGGTGGCATTGGTGCCGTGGTAATTGACCGCGGCCTGATTGCCGTTGAGGTGGCCGACCATCATCCCCGGAACCAGGCGCAGCAGTTCGCTGATGTCACGGGCACCGCTGGCGCCGATCAGTTCGCTGTCGAGTACGGTCATGCTCCCCGGCACTTGTGCCGGCGTCTGTTTCAGGCGCGTGGCGGTCAGCACCTGCGGCAGCGTCTGGCTGTCGACAAACAGATCGTCGGCCTGCAGCAACGGGCTGAACAGCAGCGCCAGCAGCACAGACAAACGCGGTGGGGGAGGGCCAAAAAACACAACGCAGCCTATAGAGCGAAGAATTGGCGCGCATGTTAACCGAGGGCAGCGACTTTTCCAGTCACGTTGTAGGCATTTTCCTAGGTTTTATTGGTCTTCTTCCTACAAGTGCCGGTAATTGACGCAGGGGCTGGCCGCGACCGGGTCGCCCCGTATAATGCCGGCATCGCCACTGGTATGGATTAACGGATTGCATATGACTGAACAGCGCCCGATTGCGGTCCTGGGAGGCGGAAGTTTTGGTACCGCCGTGGCCAATCTGTTGGCCGAGAACGGCCATCAAGTCCGGCAGTGGATGCGTGACCCCGAGCAGGCCGAGGCCATCCGGGTCAACCGCGAAAACCCGCGTTACCTCAAAGGCATCAAGATTCTGCCGGGCGTGACTGCCGTCACCGACCTGCAGGCCACCCTCGACGCCTGCGAGTTGTGCTTCGTCGCGCTGCCGTCCAGCGCACTGCGCACGGTGCTCGCCGCCCACGCCGAGCGGTTGAGCGGCAAGATGCTGGTCAGCCTGACCAAAGGCATCGAAGCCCAGACGTTCAAACTGATGAGCCAGATCCTCGAAGAGATCGCCCCGCAGGCGCGCATTGGCGTGTTGTCCGGGCCGAACCTGGCGCGGGAAATCGCCGAACATGCGCTGACCGCGACGGTGGTCGCCAGTGAAGACGAAGCGCTGTGCAAGCAGGTGCAAGCCGCGCTGCACGGTCGCACCTTTCGTGTGTACGCCAGCGCCGACCGCTTTGGTGTCGAGCTGGGCGGGGCGCTGAAAAATGTCTACGCGATCATCGCCGGCATGGCGGTGGCGCTGGACATGGGCGAGAACACCAAAAGCATGCTGATCACCCGCGCTCTGGCGGAGATGACCCGTTTTGCGGTGAACCAAGGGGCCAATCCGATGACTTTCCTCGGCCTGGCCGGGGTCGGTGATCTGATCGTTACCTGTTCCTCGCCCAAGAGCCGCAACTATCAGGTCGGTTTCGCCCTCGGCCAGGGCCTGAGCCTCGACGAAGCCGTGTCGCGCCTGGGGGAAGTCGCCGAAGGGGTCAACACGCTCAAAGTGCTCAAGGCCAAATCGCAAGAGGTCGGCGTGTACATGCCGCTGGTCGCCGGGCTGCACGCGATACTCTTCGAAGGACGCACGCTGGAGCAGGTGATCGGTCTACTGATGCGCGCCGAGCCGAAAACCGACGTCGATTTCATTTCCACCAGCGGTTTCAACTGAGTCAACGGGAAGAGCCATGAACGATCCGAAAACCGAAGCCAAGTACGAATCCATCCTCCTGCGGGTGTTGTGGATGATTGTCTATGTGCTGGTCTGGCAAGTGGCGCAGTTCATCCTCGGCGCCGTGGTGCTGGTGCAACTGATCTACCGTCTGATCTACGGCGCGCCGAGCGCCAGCCTGATGAATTTTGGCGACAGCCTGAGCCAGTTTCTCGCCCAGATCGGCCGTTTTGGCAGTTTCCACAGCGACCAGAAACCCTGGCCGTTCGCCGACTGGCCAACGCCGCGCACCCCGGAAGGCGAAGCGCCGCACACCGTCGCCCCGGCCGCGCATCCGGTGCGCGATGAGGAGCCCAAGCTATGAAACTCTGGGTGCTGCGTCATGGTGAGGCGGTGCCTTACGGCTCGAAGATCGATTCCGAGCGGGAACTGACCGGACACGGCCGTAAAGAAGTCCTGAGCAGCGCCGCTCATTTAATGGGGCAGCCGTTGACGGCGATCTACGCCAGCCCTTATCTGCGCGCGCAGCAAACCGCGCAGATTGTTCGCGACGCGTTGGGCTTCGAGCCGGAGATTCGCACCGTCGAGTGGCTGACACCGGAGAGCGATCCGGACAAAGTCGCCGAGCAATTGGTCTCGGTCAGCAATGTATTGCTGGTCAGCCATAACCCTTTGGTGGGCAATCTGCTCAGTTACCTGCAGCATGGCGCCGGGCAACCGCCGGAGTGGGTCAGTACGGCGGGGCTGGCGGAGCTTGAGCACGGTGAACTGCTGATTGGCTCGATGAAGCTCAACAGCCTCAAACACCCTTAAGGCATACACCGCTCCCCTTGTAGGAGTGAGCCTGCTCGCGATGGCGGTGTGACAGGCAACATCGCCGCTGACTGACACACCGCCATCGCGAGCAGGCTCACTCCTACAGAGGCTATCTGCATCTGAAATTATTTGTTTGAAAAATCCAACCAAGCACTTGCTTGGTTGACTACGCTTGCTCCAGACCAAAAAAACAGGAGCGAGTCGCATGTCTGCCGCCTTCCGTTTGCCGCTGGATGTGTTTTACGAACGCGAAGCGCGGCACCCGCGCCAGCGCTTCCTTGTGCAGCCCATCGGCGGCGGGCAGGTCGAGACACTGACCTGGGCCGACGTCGGCCATCAGGCCCGTTGCGCCGCGCACTGGCTACGCGCCCGCGAATTGCCGTCCGGCAGTCATATCGCGCTGATCTCGAAAAACTGCGCGCACTGGATCATTGCCGACCTGGCGATCTGGATGGCCGGACACGTCTCGGTGCCGCTGTACCCCAACCTCACGGCCGAATCGGTGGCGCAGGTGCTCACTCACTCGCAAAGCGCGCTGGCGTTCATCGGCAAACTTGATGACTGGGCGGGCATGTCCGAAGGCGTGCCGGTGGGTTTGCCAACCATCAGCCTGCCGCTGCATCCGCCCGGCGCGTTCGATTTCAGTTGGGCGGACCTGCAAGGTTGTTCGCCGATTCAGGACGACCCGCGTCCCGCCGCCGAGCAACTGGCGACCATTATTTACACCTCCGGCACCACCGGCCTGCCCAAGGGCGTGATGCACAGTTTCGCTAATCTTGGTTTCGCCACCAGTCGCGGCACGCAGTTGTTCGGTCTCAACGAGAATGACCGGCTGCTGTCGTATTTGCCGCTGTGCCATGTCGCCGAACGCATGTTTGTAGAGCTGGCGTCGATCTACACCGGGCAGACGGTGTTTTTCGCTGAGAGCCTCGATACTTTCATCATCGACCTCAAGCGGGCGCGGCCGACCGCGATGTTCGGCGTGCCGCGCATCTGGACCAAGTTCCAGATGGGCGTGTACAGCAAGATCCCGGCGAAACGTCTGGATTTTCTCCTCGGCCTGCCGTTGATTGGCAAACGGGTCGGGCACAAGGTGCTGGCGGGTCTGGGGCTGGATGCCTTGCGCGTGGCGCTGTCCGGCGCCGCGCCCGTGCCGCCGACCCTGCTCGCCTGGTATCAGAAACTCGGCCTCGATGTGTTGGAGGTCTACGGCATGACCGAGGGTTGCGGCTACTCGCATATCTGCCTGCCTGGCGAGTACCGGCAAGGCTGGATCGGCAAACCTTGTCCGGAGGTCGAAGTGCGCATTGATGCGTCCGGCGAAGTGCAAGTGCGCAGCCGGGCGAACATGCTCGGCTATTTCAAGGAACCGCAAAAAACCGCCGAGACGCTGACCGAAGACGGCTTTCTGTGCACCGGCGACAAGGGCGAGCAGGACAGCGAAGGGCGCCTGCGCCTGACCGGGCGGCTCAAGGAAATCTTCAAGACCAGCAAGGGCAAGTACGTCGCGCCGGCACCGATCGAGAATCGCCTGGCGGTGCATTCGCGAATCGAACAGGTCTGTGTGGTGGGCGATGGTTTGAGTGCGCCGTTAGGCTTGTGTGTGCTGTCCTCGGTCAGCCAGGACGAGGGGCGCGTGAGTCTGCAGACGAGCCTGGAAAAACTGCTGGAGGAGGTCAACGCTGTGCTCGACAAGCATGAGCGCCTGCACCGGCTGGTGGTGGTCAAGGACAGCTGGGCCGTGGAAAACGGCTTTCTCACGCCGACCCTGAAAATCAAGCGCAACGTGATCGAAGACCGTTATGGCGCCCGTTTCGAAGAATGGAGCGAGCGCCGCGAGGCAGTGCTGTGGCAGGATTGAGCGACGACTAAAACAACAAGGGAAGTCTGCAATGAGCCTGTGGCGTACGATTCCAAACATCGAGCAGTTGAACGCGATCCAGAAAAATACCATTGGTGAAGTGCTCGACATCCGCTTCGAAGCATTCGACGAGCAGTCGCTGACGGCGAGCATGGTCATCGATCATCGCACTCACCAACCGTACGGTTTGCTGCACGGCGGCGCCTCGGTGGTGCTGGCGGAAACCGTCGGTTCGATGGCCAGTTATCTGTGTATCGATGCCAGCAAATTTTACTGCGTGGGGCTGGAGATCAACGCCAACCATCTGCGCGGCTTGCGCAGTGGACGGGTGACAGCGGTGGCCACGCCGATTCACATTGGCCGCACCACCCATGTCTGGGATATCCGCCTGACCAGCGACGAAGGCAAGGCCAGTTGCGTGTCGCGCCTGACCATGGCGGTGGTGCCGCTGGGAGAGCAGCCGCCGCTGCGGTGAGGGCAGCGGTAAGGCGATAGCATCACCTGCTTAAAAGTTGAGTTGCGCTCGGGAATATTTTCGCTGACCAGGACTGGTTTCGCTAACAAAGTAGACTTGGTCGACGTCGGTTGGTGGGCTTTCGCGGACAATACCGGCGCCGACCTGGTCTTTTTCAAGGTCCCAGGCCGTTGTGCCCAGTTCTGCGCTCAGGCCAGGCTTGGCAATCGTGACAAACGTCGAGCGTATGTCGCCGATCGCGCTCACGACTGCACGGCTCACCGCCGTTCGGGTGTGTGGGTCCAACGTGTCGTAGCCAGGGATCTGTGATAAAGCCAGATTGGCGACCTGCCCCAACGATAAAAAGAAATGACGGCTGCTGTAGCCGACCACGGCGTTCTCCTGATTGAAGGTCGGTTCGCGATCATTCGAGGGGATGGTCGGGGTTCCCCTCAGCCCTCTCACGACTGAGGCAGCGGCAGCACTGGCAGCCGTGACTGCCGAGACGGAAAGAACGGACTGCAACACATTTCCGGTTGCATCCGTGCCAAACAGCGTTGAGCCGCCGAACCCGGTGGCGCCTGCTGCCAACCCTGCGCCAGCTACGCTGGCCGCTCCCGTGAGCGGATCGACACGGCCCACAGCGGGGTTGCTCGGGCCGGCATTGGCCAGATACTGCGCCGACATTTCACGAAACAGGGTACCGAAGGCGCTGCCAATCTGGCCCGCCGCGGCTGCATTCCCGCGTGGATCGAGCATGCCGAGCAGGGACGGCGCGGCGCCCAAGGCCGCACCTATTACAGCACCGCCGATTTTCGCAGCCAGAGGTCCCCAATCTGCCGGGGAACTGATGTGCATAGAGCTTTGCGCCCAGTTGGCACCGGCATAGCCGCTTATGCCACCCGTTACGGCACCCGCCAAAGCACCTCCAATGCTCACCGCAACGTTCGCCGGCGGCAGGAAACCCACGAATGCCGCTTGCGCGGCAGTGGCAAAAGCTGCGCTGACAAACTCTCGCGTGGCTGTCGCACCCGCTGCCCTGGCGGTATCCAATCCGGTCAGTCCTTGGCGGTCGACAAACCTGACGGGATTGCCGCGCACCATCAAGTATCGATTCATACCATCGGTGATGCCCACCGGATCCGGGCTGATCCAGCGCATCAACCAAGGCGCATAGAAGCGCTGGCCATAATAATAAAGGCCGGTGGCATCAAGCTCCTGGCCTGCGTAGCGGCGGGTCTTGTAACGGGCCTGTAGCTGATCGGGCCCTGCCCACCACGAGGTGCCACCGTAGGGAAAATAGTTCTCTTCACAAATAGTGTTGCCCTGATCGTCGAGCACCAGCACGTTCGAGCCCAGATGATTGCTGAACTGGTAGCGATACTGATCGGCAACCATGCCCTCGGTAGCCCAGTGCAGGACTTCAACAGCACAACGTCCTGCCTGCACTGAAATGACGTGCAAGGTTTCATCGGCTCTATTGCGTATTTCCAGCTCTGGCAGATAGCGCGTTTCATGCAGTTGCATGATTGCTGCCGTTTGTACGAGGCGGACTTTGCGCTTGCGCTGACCCGCGCCGTCGTACACATAGCGTTCGCAGTCGTTTGCAGCATCCTTGCGCCTGACCTGATCGACCTGGAGCAATCGTCCGCCAGCACTCCACTGCAATATCTGGCCGGACTGGAGCGTTTTCCGGTTGCCGTTGATATCGAAGCCGGCGGCAATTTCCAGTTCGTCGGGCAGTGTGCCGCTGATCGTTTGTTCCATGCCGCGATTGCTGTATCTGGAAATCGCCGTGCGCTGCGTCCAACTCTTGCTTGCGGCACTGTGAACCAGGGTGGTGAGGTTGCCGGCCTCATCATAGGTGTACGTCTGGCGGTAGTTTTCGAGCTGGGCGGAATCTGGTGGAGAGCTGAAGATCGGCTCCGCGGGACCATTGACCGTGCTGCTTCGTTGCCAGCCCGTGGCACCGATCAATTGGTAGAGGCTGTCATAAATAAACGACGAAACAGGGTTGATTGTCTGGTTGCGAAAAAAGCGCGTGGGCTGGGCCATATCCTCGACACTGAGGATGTTGCCGACTGGATCGTAGCGATAGAGCAGATGTTGCAGGGCAGGGCGCCCGTCCGTTCTGGCAATGATCTCAACAAGTCGACCGCTCTGTGGATCGTAGAAATTCTGGCTTATCACGCCATTGGCGGCCGCTTGGCGCACCACCTGATCGTCCGCGTTGTACTGGATGTCGTGCAGCAACAGTCTGGGATGCGAGTCTTGCGCGACTTTCAGACTGATTTGCTTGAGTTGTCCGGCGACGTTCAGTTGGAGTCGCTTTTGATTGCTCATGGCGTCTTGCTGGCTGATCGTCTCCCCCAAGGCGTTATAGCAGACATGGGTAGTTGCACCACTCCCGGACTCGTGGAGCAGGTCTCTTTCCGCCAAGGCTGGCGGCCAGTCCGGCTCGTTAATTTCACTGAGAAAATGCCGTACACACCTGATTGGCTCACCGTTGAGGGTGTATTCAGGAAAAAACTCGCTTCCAGCACTGTCATCATGGCGAATCATGCGGTCGCATTGGTTGTGCGCTGCGCACGATGGCGAGGTGTCGCCGTAACTGAAAAAACCGCTGTTTCTGGCACTTGTGCCCAGTACCTGTTCAACGAGACTGATGGGACGCAGCCGCAAGTCATAGAAGGTCAGCGTCTGCGTCATCTGCCCGTCCCACTCGATGAGGCGTTGTCCTGCCGCGCCTGGCAAGGTCAGCCGAAGTGCGCCATCAACACTGTCGCTTGAAAGGGACCGGCCGGAGAGGCTGGAAATCAACTTCAGGTTTGGGCGGGCAACCGGTTCGCGCTGTTGCAGCGCATACAGGCGTGGATCGCAGGCGTCAGTCAGTCGACCGGCAGCGTTGTAGCGTTGGCGATAAATACGCGGGTCGGTCGGCCCACCGGGGGTTTCACGACAATAGGACACCGTGGCAATGTTCAGCCCACGTGAATCCATCACGGAAACCGTCGGTGTATGCGTGTGCATGAAGCAGCCATCCCGAGTTCGTGGACCTGATTCGTTTATCGTGCACAGGAAGCCAGCGGTCAACTGTCAGAAATTACAGGTCGTCGAAGTTTGCGACGACTGGCCTGACGTCAGTATGGATAAAACAACATCGCCACTATTCGTGGCCGTTACGGTCATTGCTGTCCGCGCGGGTCTTGCGGACAATCATCCTCATGTTTTCGCCCACTGGATTTGCCCGCATGTCGCAACCGATCTTTTTCGCCCACGCCAACGGCTTTCCCTCGGGCACCTATGGCAAGTTGTTCGCGGCGCTGGCGCCCGAGTACCGGGTTGCACATCTACAGCAGCACGCCCATGACCCGCGTTTTCCGGCGGATGACAACTGGCACAACCTGGTCGATGAACTGATCCATCACTTGCAGCAGCAGGACCAACCGGTGTGGGGCGTCGGTCATTCCTTTGGTGGCGTACTCCATTTGCACGCGGCGTTGCGTTGTCCTGAGCTGTATCGCGGGGTGGTGATGCTCGATTCGCCAGTGCTGACCCGCACCGATCAATGGGTGATTCGTGCGGCCAAGCGCTTCGGGTTCATCGACCGGCTGACCCCGGCCGGGCGTACGCTCGGGCGTCGTGAAGAGTTCGCCGATCTTGACAGCGCACGCAGTTACTTTGCCGGCAAAAGCCTGTTTCGCGGTTTCGACCCCGAATGCTTCGATGCCTACCTGCAACACGGGCTGCATCGGGTAGACGACAAGCTGCGGCTGCGTTTCGACCCGGCCACTGAAATCAGCATTTATCGCGGCGTGCCGCACACCAGTCCCGGGCGCACCCGGCAATTGCAGGTGCCGCTGGCCGTGGTGCGCGGACACAAAAGCCGTGTGGTGATGCGTCACCACACCCGTTTTGTTTCGCGTCTGCCACAAGGCGAGGCGCTGAGCATGCCCGGCGGGCACATGTTTCCGCTTGAGCGCCCGCAGGACACCGCGCGGTTGCTCAAGAGTCTGTTCGCTCGCTGGGAAAGCCGTCAGGCTCAGGATTGCGCATGAGCCCGACCTTCGAAGAAGTGCGTCTGAGCTTGCCGCATATCGAACTGGCGGCGCATTTGTTCGGCCCCGAGAACGGCTTGCCGGTGATCGCCCTGCACGGCTGGCTCGATAACGCCAACAGCTTTGCCCGCCTGGCGCCCAAACTCAAAGGCTTGCGCATCATTGCGCTGGACATGGCCGGACACGGACATTCCGGGCACCGGCCGAACGGCGCCGGCTATGCGCTGTGGGATTACGCCCACGACGTTTTGCAGGTCGCCGAGCAACTGGGCTGGAAGCGTTTCGGCCTGCTCGGGCATTCGATGGGCGCTATCGTGTCGATGGTGCTGGCGGGGTCGCTGCCGGAGCGGATCAGCCATCTGGCGCTGATCGATGGGGTGATTCCACCGACCGACAAAGGCGAAAACGCTGCCGAGCGGATGGGCATGGCCCTGCAAGCCCAACTGGATCTGCGGGAAAAACGCAAACCGGTCTACACCACCCTCGACCGAGCGATCGAAGCGCGGATGAAAGGCCTGGTGGCGGTCAGTCGCGAAGCGGCCGAGCTGCTGGCCCAGCGCGGTCTGATGCCGGTGCCCGGCGGTTATACCTGGCGCACCGACAATCGCCTGACCCTGCCATCGCCGCTGCGCCTGACCGAGGAACAGGCGATGGCGTTCGCGCTTCGAGTCAGTTGTCCGGCGCACCTGGTGGTTGCGGCTGATGGCATGCTGGCCAGGCATCCCGAATTGCTGGAGCGTCTGCCCTTTAGCCATAATCGGTTGCCGGGCGGGCACCATTTGCACCTGAACGACGAGGCCGGCGCGGATCTTGTCGCAGACTGTTTCAATCGCTTCTTCGCCATTCCTTGACTTGCTGCGGGCAACTGCCGAGGCTGGGCGGGTTGAAATGGGAGATAACCACGATGGATGTCTACACCGCTGCACCCCCGATTTGCCACGCCTTGGCGATCCGATGAGCCTGACCAAGCGCTCACTCAGTCTGCTGGCGCTGTGTTCTATCAGTTGCTTTTCGTTCGCCGCGGATGTGCCGGGCAGTCAGGATTTGCCGATCGTGCCGCGTCTGGCCGATGCGCAGATCGTCGACTATCGGCCTGCCGTCGAGCTGGAAAGAATCTATCCGCTGGGTTCGATCCGCAAGATCAGCGGCCAACTGCGCTTCGACGGGCAAGTGACCGCGCGTGGCCAGACCACTTCGGTGACCTACGAGTTGCCGCCCGAACATTCCGCTACCGAAGCATTCACCGCCGCTCGCCAGGCCCTGCAAAAGCAGGATGCCGAGTTGCTGTTCTGGTGCCAGGCCCGCGACTGCGGGGAGAGCAGCCTGTGGGCCAACGAGGTATTCGGCAATGCCAAGCTGTACGGTTCCGATGAGCAACAGGCTTACCTGTTGCTGAGGCTGGCGGCGCCGAGGGACAACACACTCGTGGCGCTCTACAGCATCACGCGCGGCAATCGCAAAGCCTATCTGCACGTCGAACAGTTCGAGGCGAACGCGCCGTTGGGCGAGTTGCTGCCGACCTCGGCGACCTTGTTGCGTCAGCTCAAGAGTACCGGCGAGCTGGATTTCCCTGATCGAGTGGATGAGCCGGGTGAGCCCTGGTTACGCTTGATTTCCCGCAGCCTCAATCTCGACACTACCTTACGGGTCACGGTCTCCGGGCCCAAGGCCGAAGCCTGGCGCCAGGCGCTGATCAATCAGGGCGTACGCGCGGCACGCATGGAAACCGGTAATCTCGAAGGCGCCGGACTGCGCATCCACCTGTTGCGATAAGCTGTATCGGCGAATACCCGCGAGGATGTTCGCCTACTCTTGGCCTGACTGACTATTTTCGAGACCCTCCATGCTCAATAACGATCGCCTGCTGGTGCAGATTCTGCTGCTGGTGTTGTTTGGTGCCAGCCTGTGGGTGATGGCGCCGTTCTGGTCGGCGCTGTTCTGGGGTGCGGTGCTGGCATTCGCCAGCTGGCCGCTGATGCGGCTGTTGACCCGTTGGCTCAATGGCCGTGAATCGCTGGCCGCGGCGATCCTGACACTGGGCTGGATGTTGCTGGTGGCGGCGCCGCTGGTGTGGCTGGGGTTCAACCTGGCCGATCATGTCCGTGATGCCACGGCGTTCATCAAGGATGTGCAGGTCGACGGTCTGCCGGAGGCGCCGACCTGGCTCGGCGGTGTGCCTTTCGTCGGTGAGCGGCTGGTGGGCATGTGGGACAGCATCGATCAGCAGGGCGCGGCGTTGATGGTCTCGATCAAACCCTATCTGGGTCAGGTCGGTAATTGGTTGCTGGCGCGCAGTGCGCAGATTGGCGGCGGGATTCTCGAGCTGACGCTGAGTATCGTCTTCGTGTTCTTTTTCTACCGTGACGGGCCGCGGCTGGCGGCGTTCGTGCACAGCCTGCTCGAACGGCTGATCGGTGATCGTGCCGGGTACTACATCGAGTTGGTGGCCGGTACGGTGCAACGGGTGGTCAATGGCGTGATCGGGACCGCGGCGGCGCAGGCGGTGCTGGCGTTGATCGGCTTTTTTATTGCCGGGGTGCCGGGGGCGCTGGTACTGGGGATCGTGACGTTTCTGTTGAGTCTGATTCCGATGGGGCCGCCGCTGGTGTGGGTCCCGGCCACCGCCTGGCTGGCGTGGAAGGGCGAGTACGGGATGGCGGTGTTTCTCGGGATCTGGGGGACGTTCATCATCAGTGGCGTGGACAATGTGCTCAAGCCGTATCTGATCAGCCGCGGGGGGAATCTGCCGCTGGTGATTGTGTTGCTCGGGGTGTTTGGCGGGTTGATTGCGTTTGGGTTTATCGGGTTGTTTATCGGGCCTACGTTGTTGGCGGTGGCTTATAGTCTGTTGACCGACTGGAGCAAGAGTCAGGCTCGGGTGGTTTAGGGCTTGGCGACCTTTGGGCCGGCCAGGCTTTGGGTTGTTTGGGGTACATATCCGTTGCTGCGGTACCGGCTGCTCAGGGTTCCGCCCTTACGGCGGGTGGCTTTGGGGGCCCAAAGTAACCAAAGGCCTTTTACCCTGACGTGCGGCCCCTCGCTGTGGCTCGGGGTGCCTTCGCTGCGGGATCGATCCGGGCGCAGCGTCTCCGGTTTGCTTCGCTGCACCTCCTTCCGCTGTGTACGACTGCGTCGTACGGTCGCTGCGCTCCCACGCCCGGATCAATCCCGGAACGAAGCCTGCCGACGGGCACCGTGCATCAAGATCAAGAGCCTTACTCGAGCTAACGCTCATTGTGTTGAGTGGTTGGGAGCTAACGCGGCTGCTTTGCTTTTGCTTTTCTGTGGGAGCGAGCCTGCTCGCGAAGGCGGCCTGGCAGCCGACCTGCCTCTTGCAGATGTACACCGCTCCAAACTGTAGGAGTGAGCCTGCTCGCGATAGCGCCGGTACAGACACCATTTGCTTCGAAGATAAACACAGTCCCTGTGGGAGCTGGCTTGCCAGCAAAGGCGGCCTGACAGCCGACCTGTCTCTTGCAGATGTACTCATTTCAAGTGTGGGAGCGAGCCTGCTCGCGAAGAGGCCGTCAAACCCCACAGAGATATTGAATCAACCGATGCCTTCGCAAGCAGGCTCGCTCCCACATGACTGGGTGAGGCTCAGCCCCGTGGCAGGCGAACAATGGCGGTCAAACCGCCGCCCGGAGTTTCTTCCAGATTCAATTGCCCACCCAACCGCTGCGCCGCCTCTCGGGCAATGGTCATGCCCAGGCCCACCCCCCCTGAGTTGCGGTTACGCGAACCTTCCAGCCGATAAAACGGTTCGAAAACGGCCTCGCGCTTGTCCTCGGCAATCCCCGGGCCGTGGTCGATCACGCGGATCAGCAGCTGCCCAGGCAGGTCTTGCAGTTCAATTCGCGCCTGCCCGGCATAGCGCAGGGCGTTGTCCAACAGGTTGTTGATACACGAGCGCAGCGCCATCGGTTGCACCGGCAAGGGATGGCAATGGCCGCTGACGTGTACGTCCGCGCCTTGGTCCTGGGCGTTTTCGCACAGTGATTCGACCAGTGCCTGCACGTCCATCAACTGCAGTGCTTCGCTGGTACGTTGTTCGTGCAGATACGTCAGGGTGGCATCGAGCATGTCGATCATGTCGTCGAGGTCCTGGCGCATCTGGCTTTGCAGTTTGTCGTCGCTGATGTTTTCCAGGCGCAGTTTCAGGCGTGACAGCGGTGTGCGCAAATCGTGGGAGACGGCGCCGAGCATGCGTGCGCGTTGTTGTACCTGTTCGCGAATGCGCTGTTGCATCAGGTTGAAGGTGTACGCCGCTTGCCGCGCTTCCCGTGGCCCGGATTCGTCGAGTGGCGGGCTGTCGAGGTCTTCGCTGAGGCGTTCGGCGGCGTCGCTCAAACGCTGGATCGGGCGGCTGAGCAGTTTGGCGCCATACCAGGCCGCGATCATCAAGGTGATGAACTGGAAAGTCAGCGGTACGACCGGGCCACCGAACCAGGGACGCGGACGTGGCGGGTAGCGGGGGTCGTGTGCGGGTGTTTGCCCGTCGATACCTTGGGAAAACGGCGCAGAGGGCGGCGGCGGGGGCGGGCCGTAGAGCTTGAACCAGGTGAACGCCAGCAGATGCGCCAGGACGATGGCGACAAACAGCACGCCAAACAGGCGGCCGAACAGCGTGTCCAGGCGCAGCCGCATCAGCCGATGTCCCGCGCGTCGAACAGGTAACCCTCACCGCGTACGGTCTTGATCAGGTGCGGAGCTTTCGGGTCGTCGCCCAGTTTCTGCCGCAAGCGCGAGACCAGCAAATCGATACTGCGGTCGAACGCTTCGATCGAGCGGCCACGGGCGGCATCGAGCAGTTGCTCGCGGCTCAGCACTCGGCGCGGGCGTTCGATGAAGACCCAGAGCAAGCGAAATTCGGCGTTGGACAGCGGGACCACAAGGCCATCGTCGGCCACCAGTTGGCGCAGCACGCTGTTCAGGCGCCAGTTGTCGAACCGGATGTTCGACCGCTGTTCGCTGCGGTCATCGCGCACGCGGCGCAGGATGGTCTGGATGCGTGCGACCAGTTCGCGCGGTTCGAACGGTTTGGCCATGTAGTCATCGGCGCCCAGTTCCAGGCCGATGATGCGGTCGGTCGGTTCGCAACGTGCGGTGAGCATCAGGATCGGGATGTCCGATTCGGCGCGCAGCCAGCGGCACAGCGACAAGCCGTCTTCGCCGGGCAGCATCAGGTCGAGGACGACCACGTCGTAGCGCTCGGCCTGCATGGCCTGACGCATCGCTGCGCCGTCGGTGACGCCGCTGGCGTGGATGTTGAAGCGGGCGAGGTAGTCGATCATCAGCTCGCGGATCGGCACGTCGTCGTCGACGATCAGTGCGCGGATGCTCCAGCGCTTGTCGTCTTTCGGCTCGTCCGTCGCAGTCGCAGGGTTGTTGTGCATGGGATGTTCATCTGCCAGTAGGCCGCCACCACAAAGATGGGCCGCGAGGTTGTGGTTTCAGCATAGGCGTCCACCCAAGAGGCGGGAAGTGCTGATGTAAGGGCGTGTTGCGGCTGGCGAGGCTAGCGCCGACGCTTGTTGATCAGATGTCGGCTGTGTATCGGAGTCGACACAATAGCAGCGGGCGCTATGCTGATCACGGTCGGCGCGACGATTTACCGATCATCGGGTGCCGCGCCGCCGCCGGTTCCGCTACAATGCGCGCCGATTTCGACCTGCCTGAGAGCCCATTCATGTCCGCCTGCCAGACTCCTATCATCGTCGCCCTGGATTTCCCCACCCGTGACGCCGCACTGAAGCTGGCCGACCAGTTGGACCCGAAGCTGTGCCGGGTCAAAGTGGGCAAGGAGCTGTTCACCAGTTGTGCCGCGGAAATCGTTGGCACCCTGCGTGACAAGGGCTTTGAAGTCTTTCTTGATTTGAAATTCCACGACATTCCCAACACCACGGCGATGGCCGTGAAAGCCGCCGCGGAAATGGGCGTGTGGATGGTCAACGTCCATTGCTCCGGTGGCCTGCGCATGATGGCCGCCTGCCGTGAAGAACTGGACAAGCGCAGCGGCCCGCAACCGCTGCTGATCGGCGTGACCGTGCTGACCTCTATGGAGCGCGAAGATCTGGCCGGTATCGGTCTGGACATCGAGCCGCAGGAGCAGGTGCTGCGGCTGGCGGCACTGGCCGAGAAGGCCGGGATGGACGGTCTGGTGTGTTCGGCGCTGGAAGCCCAGGCGCTGAAAACCGCGCACCCGTCGTTGCAACTGGTAACCCCGGGGATTCGTCCGGCGGGCAGCGCGCAGGACGATCAGCGCCGTATTCTGACCCCGCGTCAGGCGCTGGATGCCGGTTCCGATTACCTGGTGATCGGCCGTCCGATCAGCCAGGCGGCGGATCCGGCCAAGGCATTGGCTGCGGTTGTAGCCGAAATCGCCTGAGTAACACCGCAAAGCCAATGTAGGAGTGAGCCTGCTCGCGATAGCGGTGTGTCAAACAACGTTAATGTTGGCTGACACACCGCTATCGCGAGCAGGCTCACTCCTACATTTGGTCCGCGGTGGTTTTAGATTTTCAACACCAACTTGCCAAAGTTCTCGCCGCTGAACAGTTTCATCAGCGTCTCCGGAAAGGTTTCCAGGCCTTCGGCGATGTGTTCTTTGCTCTTGAGCTGCCCCTTGGCCATCCAGCCGGCCATTTCCTGTGCGGCACTGGCGAATTGCGCGGCATAGTCCATCACCACAAACCCTTCCATGCGCGCACGGTTGACCAGCAGTGACAGGTAGTTGGCCGGGCCTTTGACCGCCTCTTTATTGTTGTACTGGCTGATCGCACCGCAGATCACGACCCGTGCCTTCATGTTCAGGCGGCTGAGGACCGCGTCGAGAATATCGCCGCCAACGTTATCGAAGTACACGTCGACGCCTTTCGGGCATTCGCGTTTAAGGCCGGCCACGACCTCTTCGGATTTGTAGTCGATAGCGCCGTCGAAACCCAGCTCGTCGATCAGGAATTTGCACTTGTCGGCGCCCCCCGCGATGCCGACCACGCGGCAGCCTTTGATCTTGGCAATCTGCCCGGCAATGCTGCCTACCGCGCCGGCCGCGCCGGACAACACCACGGTGTCGCCAGCCTTGGGCGCGCCGACATCCAGCAGGGCGAAGTAGGCGGTCATGCCGGTCATGCCCAGGGCTGACAGATACACCGGCAACGGTGCGAGTTTCGGATCGACCTTGTAGAAACCTCTTGGCTCGCCGAGGAAAAAATCCTGCACGCCAAGGGCACCGTTGACGTAGTCGCCGACGGCAAATCCCGGATTGTTCGACGCGACGACTTTTCCCACGCCCAGCGCGCGCATGACCTCACCGATAGCGACCGGCGGAATGTAGGACTTGCCTTCGTTCATCCAGCCGCGCATGGCCGGGTCGAGGGACAGGTATTCGTTCTTGACCAGGATCTGTCCCGCCGCCGGCTCGCCGACCGGCACTTCCTGAAAAGTGAACGTCTCGCGGGTGGCGGCGCCGACGGGGCGTTTGGCGAGCAGGAACTGGCGATTGGTCTGGTTGGTCATGACTGGCACTCAAACGGAATGAAGCCTTGTTGATAGTCCTTCGGCAGCGATGTCGCAAGGTTGGCCGATGCGGCGAATGCATCCCGATCCAGTGCAGTGATAGTCCCCGCCACAGGTTAATCACTGTGGCGCATGAGGACCCAAACAGCCTTCTGATAGTGCTGACGCGGCGTAATCCCATGTCGCTATGCTGTGGCGCTACTCACCCTGCCACTTTGCGTTCGAGGACATAACAATGAGCATGACGTTTTCCGGTCAGGTTGCCGTCGTCACCGGTGCTGCCAACGGGATTGGCCGCGCGACGGCCCAGGCGTTCGCTGCCGAAGGGCTGAAAGTGGTGGTCGCCGATCTCGATGCGGCCGGGGGCGAGGGCACCGTGGCGCTGATTCGTACGGCGGGTGGCGAAGCGACCTTCGTGCGCTGCAACGTTACGGTCGAAAGCGAAGTGAAAAATCTGATGGACGAGGTCATCAATACTTACGGCCGTCTCGACTATGCATTCAACAACGCCGGAATTGAGATCGAGAAAGGCAAACTGGCCGAGGGCTCGATGGATGAATTCGACGCGATCATGGGCGTCAACGTCAAAGGCGTCTGGCTGTGCATGAAGTATCAACTGCCGTTGCTGCTGGCTCAGGGCGGCGGGGCGATCGTCAACACGGCGTCGGTTGCCGGATTGGGCGCGGCGCCGAAGATGAGTATTTACGCGGCGTCGAAGCACGCAGTGATCGGCCTGACCAAATCGGCGGCGATTGAATATGCGAAGAAGAAAATCCGTGTCAACGCCGTTTGCCCGGCCGTGATCGACACCGACATGTTTCGCCGCGCCTACGAGGCTGATCCGAAAAAAGGCGAATTCGCCAATGCGATGCACCCGGTCGGCCGCATCGGCAAGGTCGAAGAAATCGCCAGCGCGGTGCTGTACTTGTGCAGCGATGGCGCAGCCTTCACCACGGGGCATTCGCTGGCGGTGGATGGTGGTGTCACCGCGTTCTGAGCGACGCTGCTATACAGAACCCGCATTCGTGCGGGTTTTTTGTTCCTGCCAGGTTCCATGATCCGTTAAACAATGTGTATCAAATAGTTAGAACGGTCGCTTTTGGCGGCGTTGTCGCACAGCCTGTACGGCGTGGCTGTGATTTACTGCGCCCAGCAAAACGGACAGGAGTTTGCGCGCTCATGGAATTGAGAATTGACCGACAGGCAATGGTGCCGGTCGTACAGCAGATTGTGGACGGACTGACTGACTGGATCCTGCAGAGCGGTGTCCCGCCCGCCACCCGTCTGCCCTCCGTTCGGCAAATCGCCCGAGGCAATCTGCTTAGCCAGTCATGCGTGGTGGAAGCGTGCGAGCGTCTGGTATCGCAGGGGGTTTTGACGGCACGGCAGGGCGCGGGGTTTGTCGTGGCGGCATCGCCATCGACGCTCAACGCCGAGGAAGAGCTGGCGCCTTTCCTTGGGCGACACGCCTGGTGCGATGCCGTCTGCGCAGTCGCAGGTGGGTTGAAACTGGGCGCCGGCGGCTTGCCGCAGAGCTGGCGCGAGCCCGACGACCTCAGCTATGCGCTGCGTGAAGTGGCGCGTACCGATATGGCCAGTCTGTTCAACTACAGTTCGCCGTTGGGCCTGCCCGCATTGCGCGAACAAATTGCCAAACGCCTCAAGACCTTGAATATCGAGGCGCGCAGCACGCAGCTGTTGAGCACTGGCGGCGCCAGTCACGCACTCGACCTGATCGTGCGCACCTTGTTCAAGACCGGTGATTGCGTGGTAGTCGAAACCCCCGGCTATGCGCCGCTGTTCGAGCTGCTGCGCTTGCATGGGGTGCGCATGCTTGAAGTCCGGCGTACGCCGAGCGGGCCGGACCTCGACATGCTCGAAGCGTTACTGCGTCAGTATCAGCCCAGCGCGCTCTTCATCAACAGCCACCACCACAATCCCACCGGCAGTTGCCTCACGCCGGCCGTGGCCCAGCACATTCTGCAATTGAGCAAGACTTACGATTTGCGGGTGATCGAGGATGACGTCTACGCCGATTGGCACACCGGTAATGGCGTGCGTCTGGCGGCGCTGGACGACGATGGACGAGTGATTTACGTCGGCAGCTTCTCCAAGACCCTGAGCAGCTCCTTGCGGGTCGGCTTTGTCGTTGCCGAGAGCGAACTGGTCACGCGGCTGGCTCAGGTGAAGATGATCAGTGGCCTGGGCTGCTCAAGGTTTTGCGAAGCGGTATTGACCAGCCTGATGGCAACGGGCGCTTACCGAAAACTGGTGCAGCGCCAGCGCCAGCGCCTGAATGCCGATCGCGCCGCAGCCTTGCAGGCGCTGGAAGACGCCGAGTGGGAGATTTTCGGTAAACCGGTTGGCGGGTTGTTCATTTGGGCGCGCTCGCGGATGAACGACCAGGAAGGCGTGCGCCAACAGGCTCAACGCTGCGGTGTCGTGCTGTCAGCCGCTGACGCCTACAGCCCCAGTGGCGAAACCGGCGATTGGCATCGCATCAATGTGGCCTATGCCTGTGACCCGCGCGCCCGACAGTTTTTTCGCAGTACCGCTGTGGATCGACCTCAAGCGTTCTGAAAACGACGCGGGCGTAGCTTTTTGCCATTATTCCGACGCCAGAGACTTGTGCTGGTTCAAGCCCGTTGCGAATCTTCGGCAATAGACTTTGGCTGGGGACTACGCGCAATGATTTCCGCCGTGCAAGGACGTTTCGCCAACCTCGGTATGGCAACCAAACTGGGTATCGGCTTTGTGCTGGTGTTACTGCTGACCGCACTGGTGGCAGCCATTGGCGTCTGGTCCCTGCAAACCATCAGCCTGCGTTTCGACGGGCTGAAGCAGATGTCGTCGCTCAATAGCGGTTTGCTCAAGGTGCGCCTGCTCGAACAGGAATATGCCTTGCGCGGCAGCCCGAAAACCGCCGACGCCTTGCGTGAAGGCGTGGACGGACTGGTGGCCCTGGCCGGTGAACTCAAGGCGCAAACGCCGGCCAATGTGCCGGTGATGACTGATGTCGAGCAAGCACTGGGGGCCTATCGCAAGGCGTTTGACGAGTTCGTCTCGCTGAGCCAGGCCAAGGACCTGGCGTTGGAAATGGCCAGTTGGTCGGTGTCCAGCGTGGCTAACAATCTCGATGTACTGCAAGCCGGGCTGGCCGACGATGGTGCCTATACCTTGAAAGACACCGAGGGCAAGGACGGCGCCCAGTTCATTGAGCAGGCGAATCAGGTCAGCCAGGTATCGCGGCTGATGCTGCAAGCGATGAACGAAGCGCACGTCCGTCTCGATCAGAGCCGCAAGGGCGACGCCGATAACGCCGGCGAAGGCAACATCGAACAGGCCGCTCAGGCACAGGCGCAGGCCGAAGCGCTGAAAAGCACGGTCAAGGATGAGGGCTATCTGACCGTGCTCAATGAAGTGTCGGGACACATTGCCGGATTCAACGACAAACTGGCGGAGTACACCGGTTTGCTGGCACAGGAAAAAACGGTTTACACACAACTGCATCAGCGTGCCGCGCAAGTGGTGGACCGGGTAAACCAGGCCTATGTCGCCGAGGATGCCGCGATGCAGGCCGAGCTGAAGAAAAACACCCTGCTGATCATCGCTTCCTCGGCACTGGCGCTGTTGGTCGGGTTGATCGCTGCATGGGTCATCACACGCTTGATCGTCGCGCCATTGCGCCATGTGATTGCGGTGGCGCAGCAGATCGCGGCCGGGGATCTGACGGCGACGGTTGAGGTGAACCGTCGTGATGAGATGGGCCAATTGATGTTGGCGATGCAGCAGATGGGCGCGGGTCTGGGCACGATTGTCAGCGGCTTGCAGGCGGGTATCGAGCGCCTGGCCGGTTCGGCGCAATCGCTGTCGGCGGTCACCGAGCAGACCAATCTGGAAGTCAGCAGTCAGAAGGAAGAAACCGAGCAAGTGGCCACGGCCATGAATCAGATGACCGCGACCGTGCATGACGTTGCGCGCAATGCCGAAGAAGCGGCGCAGGCTGCACAGACCGCCGAGGGCAAGGTCGAGAGCGGTCAGCAGGTGGTGCGGCAAAGCATGGAGCGTATTGAGCAATTGGCCGATTCGGCCACCTCGGCCAGTTCCAGTATCGAAAGCCTCAGTGCCGAAATCCAGAATATCGGTACGGTGCTTGGAGTGATCAAGAGTGTCGCTGAGCAGACCAACCTGCTGGCGTTGAACGCGGCGATTGAGGCGGCTCGGGCCGGGGAGCAGGGCAGGGGTTTTGCCGTGGTGGCTGATGAGGTTCGCGCGCTGGCACGGCGCACGCAGCAGTCGACCGAGGAGATCGAGCGACTGGTCAGTGCCTTGCGCGCGGCGGCGCAGTCGTCGGTGCAGCAGATTCGCAGCAGTGGCGAGTTGGTGAAGCTGGCGGTCAGCGATGCCTTGCAGACCGAGAGTGCGCTGGGCAGCATTGCGGCGGCGGTGTCGTTGATTCAGCAGATGAATCAGCAGATTGCTGCGGCGGCGGAGGAGCAGAGTTCGGTGGCCGAGGAGATCAATCGCAGTGTCACCAGTATTCGGGCGAGTGCGGATCATTCTTCTGTGGCGATGCGCGGGAATGCGGCTTCCAGCGTTGAGCTGGCGCAGTTGGGGGTTGAGTTGAAATCCATGGTTGGGCATTTTCGGCTTTGACTTGGCGGCCTTTGGGCCGACCAGGCTCTTGGGGTTTTGGGTGAATATCCGTTTTTGCGGTGTTGCGGCTGGCGGTTTCGCCCTTACGGCGAGTCCCTTTTTCAGACGCCAAAAAGGAACCAAAAGGCTTTGCCCTGACGTTCGGCCCGCTCGCTGGGGCTCGGGGTTCCTTCGCTCCGGGATCGATCCGGGCGCAGCGTCTCCGGTTTGCTTCGCTGCACCTCCTCTCGCTGTGTTTGGCTGCGCCAAACGGTCGCTGCGCTCCCACGCCCGGATCAATCCCTGCGCTCAGCCTTCCGACGGGCTCCACGATCAAGAGCGGTACTCGAGCTAACGCTCATTGTGTTGAGTGGGGCGGCTTCGCCGCGAGGGGCTGGACTGGTTTGCGTTGCTTTGCGTTGCTTTGCTTTGCTTTGCTTTGCTTTTGTGGGAGCGAGCCTGCTCGCGATGGCGCCTTCACAATCACCTCCTTTCTCCCGGATACCCGCAACCTCTGTGGGAGCTGGCTTGCCAGCGAAGGCGGCCTGACAGCCGACCTGTTTCTTGCAGATGTACACCGCCCCAAACTGTAGGAGCGAGCCTGCTCGCGATGGCGGCTTCACAATCACCCCATTTCTTCCAGATACCCGCAATCCCTGTGGGAGCTGGCTTGCCAGCGAAGGCGGCCTGACAGCCGACCTGTTTCTTGCAGATATACACCGCCCCAAACTGTAGGAGCGAGCCTGCTCGCGATGGCGCCTTCACAATCACCTCCTTTCTCCCGGATACCCTCAACCTCTGTGGGAGCTGGCTTGCCAGCGAAGGCGGCCTGACAGCCGACCTGTTTCTTGCAGATGTACACCGCCCCA
>NZ_JABWQS010000030.1:0-67665 GCF_014268545.1 Pseudomonas sp. SWRI81 | reverse complement strand
GACCCGCCGCTTTCGCGAGCAAGCCCGCTCCCACAGGGATCTACGGTGTGCATGTGATATCAGTAATCCCCACGCTTGCGAAACGCCCACCGCCCGGCAATCACCGTGAACGTCGCCACCAGCGCAACCAGCACCCAAAACCCGTGCGGGTCCTGCGACAGCGGCACGCCGCCGACATTCATGCCGAAGAAACCGGCAATGATGTTGATCGGCAAGGCCAGCACCGTCACCACGGTCAGGGTGAACAGCGTGCGGTTGCTCTGTTCGTTGAGGTTGGCGGCGATTTCTTCCTGCAACAGTTTGATCCGCTCGCCGAGGGCGGTGAGGTCGTTGATGATCAGCGCGAACTCCTCGGTGGATTTACGCAACTCCTTGACGTCCTCCTTCTGCAACCAGGGCGGCGGGCGATTGAGCAGGCGCAGCAATGAACCCGGCTCCAGCGCCAGCAGCCGTTGCAGGCGCACCAGCACGCGGCGGTTGGCGCCAAGTTCGGCGCGGTTGGTCGACAGGCGCGAGGACAGTAACTCGTCTTCGACCTGATCGACGCTCAGACTGGTCTTGCGCACGATCTGCGTCAGCACTTCGCCCTGATCGCGCAGCAGGTGCACGAGCAGTTCCGACGGCGAGCGGAAGCACTCGCCGGCCTTCACCGACGAACGCAATTTGTCCACCGAGTGCAGCGGTTGCAGGCGTGCGCTGACGATCAGTTTGCTGCGCACACAGACCCACAGCGTCGACACGTCCGAGGAGACCATGCTGCTGAGGTTGAACACCACGTCGTTAACCACCGCCAGCAGCGCCGAATCGACATGCTCGATGCGTGTCGAACGCGAGCCTTCATGCAGCGCTTCGAAAAACTCCTCGGGCAATTGCAGATGGCTTTTCATCCAGCGCTCACACGCGGCGTGGGCAAGGTTCAAGTGCAGCCAGAGAAATTCGCCGTTGTCGTGGTCGTCTTGCAGGCAGCGCAGCGCGGTCGCCGAATCGATTTCACGGCCACGCTCGCCGGGCAAAAAACGAAAGCCGTACAACAAGCCAAACAGGTCCGGATCGCGATGGCTGATGTCGAGGCTGTGGTTCATGGCGGCTCGCTGCGAGAAGGGTGTCTGGTGCGGGATTTTCAGGTTCACCCGTGCGGCATCATCGCAACCTCATATGACCGTTTCATGACAACAAAATTACGCCAAATCAAAGCGTTACCGACTGTCGGAAGTTTCTCAAGAAGCGCTCTGGCGCGCCGACTTCAGGTGCGTTAGGTTGCGCGCCATTGGCTTTCGCCAAGGTTCGTCGACAGGGAAGTCCGGCCCTTTTTCACGCCCGTTCGAAGCGTGTCTCATCCCTGTCTTGAGTACCTTGCAATGCTGCAAAAATCCCTGAGAGCGCAAATTCTCGCCCTGCTGAGCGGTAGCCTGTTGGCGGTGCTGTTGATCGCGCTGGCCTGTTTTCATTTCCTGTCCAGCGGCGTGCACAGCTATAGCCAGTTGATCGCTGGACCGTTGCACACCTCGCAGCTCATCGATGAGGCCAACCTGCAATTCAAAGTGCAGGTGCAGGAATGGAAAAACGTTCTGCTGCGCGGCAAGCAACCGGCGGACCTGGCCAAGTACTGGGGCCAGTTCGAAGAACGCCAGCGCGATGTGCAGAACCTGCTCGGCGAACTCGCCAGCCAGAAGGGCATCGACCCAAGCCTTAAAACGCGCATCGAACGTCTGCGTGACGAGCACCGTCAGTTGGGCGGCGCTTACCAGAAGGGCCGTGACGCCTACGTGGCGGCCGATGGTGAAGCGGCAGCCGGTGACGCGGCGGTCAAAGGCCTCGACCGTGCCACCAGCGAGCAAATGAGCGAGCTGGTCGCCGAGTTGCGTAAGCAAGGCACCGCGCAGTCGGCGCTGATCAGTGCCAACGCCGATCGTACGGTGTGGCTGGGGCTGCTGGTGATGCTGGCGTCGAGTCTGCTGATCGGGTTGCTGAGCCTGTGGCTGATCAATCGCAATCTGATCGAGCCGATCGGCAAGCTGATTGATTACGTCAGCCGATTGAGCCGTGGCGAACTGGCCGAACGAGTGGTCAGCGACCGTCGCGATGAGCTGGGTAATCTCGCCGCCGCCGCGAACACCCTGCGTGATTTCCTGGCCGATACCTTCACCCGATTGCAGCGCAGCGCCAGCGAGCTGGACAGCGCCAGTGGCGAGTTGAACGCGATCGCCACGACCATGGCCGGCGGCACCAACGAGCAGTTCAACCGTACCGATCAAGTGGCCACGGCGATGAACGAAATGTCCGCCACGGCCCAGGAGGTTGCCCGTCACGCCGCCGATGCCGCGCGTGCCGCTGACGATGCCGACCAGTCGGCGCAGCAGGGTGAAAAGGTCATGCAAACCACCATTCGCTCTATCACACAGATGCGTGGCGAGATCGCCAACACCGCGACGGTCATCCGTCGTCTGGAAGCCGACAGCGGCCGTATCGGCAAGGTGCTTGAAGTGATTCGCGGCATCGCCGAGCAGACCAATTTGCTGGCGCTCAACGCGGCGATTGAAGCGGCACGGGCCGGTGAGGCCGGGCGTGGTTTCGCCGTGGTCGCCGATGAAGTGCGCAACCTGGCGCAGCGCACCGCCGAGTCGATCATCGAGATCAACCAGATCATTCAGAACGTGCAGACGGGGGCGGTGGACGCCGCGCAGGCAATCGAAAGCGGCCAGTCGCGCAGCGATGAAAGCGTCGAGCAGGTGACGCAGGCCGGAGCGATGCTGGAGCGCATCACCCTGGCGGTGGAAGCGATTCGCGACATGAACCGTCAAATCGCCACGGCGGCAGAAGAGCAGACTTCGGTGGCCGAGGACATCTCGCGCAACCTGACTGAAATCACCGCGATTGCCAGCACTAACCTGGACAACGTGCAGCGCACCGAGAGTGCCAGTCAGAATCTGCATGGTTTGTCGGGGCAGTTGAATGAAGTGACGGCGCGGTTAAGTGCTTGATTGCGAGTCTAAGCATCTGCGCAACCCTTTGTAGGAGTGAGCCTGCTCGCGATAGCGGTGGAACAGTCAATATTGATGTCGCTGACTTACCGATATCGCGAGCAGGCTCACTCCTACAATGATTTTTGCCAGCCATAAAAAAGCCGCACGATCATTAAATCGTGCGGCTCTTTATCAGCGATCTATCAAGTGTCTTGCTTGTCGCTCAGCACTTTACCGGTGGTGGCGTCAAAGTCTACGTCGAACTCTTTGCCGTCAGCGGTTTTCAGTTCAACTTCGTACTCATAACCGTTGAAGTGGTTATCGATATCGGTGTCGGTAATCGTTGCGCCCGGGTGCAGTTTCAGCGCTTCGGCGTTCATCGATTCCAGCGATTTGATTTTGCCGTCCTTGACCAGTTGCGGCACTTGGTCGATGCGAACATCAGCCTGAGCCAGGCCGGCGGTGAGGGTCAGGGCAGCGGCAGTAAACAGGGCAGTCAAAGTTTTCATCGGGTCATTCCTTGGTTGTGCGTTGAAGTGGTTGATCTGTGTAAGTGGGTTCAGATTAACCAGCGCAACTTAATTCACCCTTAATCCCGGCATCGCGAGCAACTTGCTCTTCTGGGAGCGAGCCTGCTCGCGAAAACAGGCAACTCGATTGCTGATCAGAAACCGTTGTTCTTCAATACCTGATCAACACTGCTAAACGCGGGACGCTTATAAAACTTCAACAGTTCGCTGGCGCGATTAGTAAAGATGCCGTCGACGCCGGCGGCCATGACTTTCTCGAAGTCCACCGGCTCGTCAACCGTGTAGACATGCACCAGCAGGCCTTGGTCATGGGTGTACTGGTTCATCCAAGGTTGCACCAGATCGGAGTAGCTCTGATCGCCGCCATGGGTCAGCTTCGCCGACGGGCCGGTGCCGATGGCGCCCTGGGCCTTGGCGTAATCGATCCATTGCTTGAACTCGGCTTCGGATTTCGGCTCCTGCTTGCCGTAGAACACGTTTTTGTCCTTTTCGCCGGACGCGGCAAAGGTCACGCTGGATTTCGGCTCGATGCTGCCTTCGCCGACCCACAGCAGGAGGATTTTCGGCACTTGCGGCATTTCTTTTTCCAGCAGTTCGAGGCTGGACTTGTCGAAGGTCTGCAGGATCACCTTGCCTTTGCCCTGACCGACGCCCAATGCGCTTTTCGCCAGTTTGGACCCAGCCGGGCTGAGCCAGCCGCGATCCTGCAGCTTTTCCTTCAGGTCATGTTCGATGCCGGGGAACAGTTGCGGCTCTTTGGTTTCGATGTACAGGCCCGGCTTGTGCTGCGGATTGGCGCGGGCGATGTCGATGATTTCATCGAGGGTGAGGATTTTCAGCCCGGCGTAGGACGCACGCGCGCGATCCGGGTACTTGGTGTTGAACCAACTGCCAGCATCGAGGGTTTTCAGTTCGGCCATGGTGAAGGCCGTGGCCGGGCTGTCCTTGCGTTCTGGAAACTTGCTGGCGACGTCAGTGGTGCGTTGCAGGTTGTCGTCGTGCAGGGCGAAAAGCACGCCGTCCTTGCTGCGCTGCAAATCCAGCTCCAGATAGTCAGCGCCGAGGTCGCGAGCCAGCCGGTAGGCGGCCGCGGTGGACTCCGGAGCATCAAAGGACGCGCCACGATGGGCGATGACCGCCGGGTGCGGGATGCCATGCGCCGCAGCGATGGCCTTGGGTTCGGGATGGGTGTCGGCGTGCGCCTGACCGAGGCCGAGCAACAGACTCAGCACCAAGGCGCTTTGGGTAAAAGTGGCAGGCATGGTCGAGTTCCTTTCGCAGGTTTTTTCAAGACGTACGTTTTAACAACTGAATCGATGGCGTGCTAGCGCAGGACCGACATAAACGTATTAAAAGCGATTTTTCCTGCACTTTTGTGGCGCCGTTTGCAGTACGCTTGCCCTCGGCAGACGCCCCGGCAGAGGGCGCGCCGCAGTTGCCCTGCGTGTAAATCATCGATCATCTTTCGTGAGGTTTACCATGCGCATCACCTCCCAACTCATCTGCCAGGCCGCCGACGATCTCAAGGGCTTCGTCGGCCTCAACCGCAAGACCGGCCAGTACATCGTGCGCTTCAGCGAGGATTCGTTCGGCATGGACGTGGCCGATGACGGCATCATTGCGGCCAGTGAATTTGTCTGGGCGCCCGTTTCGGCAACGACCATGACGTTGAAGCGTGAGTTGATTCAGTTATTGCTGGACCAACACATCGACGACCGTATCAACATCACCGAGCCGTTGCGGGTTTACATGAGCAAAGTCGAGGTGCCGGAGATCGTTGCGGTGCGCAGTCTGGTGCGGGGCTGAGGTTTTGTAGCGCGGACGCGGGCCTCTTCGCGAGCAGGCTCGCCCCCACATTGGATCTGTGGCGTTCACACAATCCCTGTGGGAGCGAGCCTGCTCGCGAAGGCGGCTTGGTTGGCGCCGCCATCCTCACTGTCCGGATGCATATTCCCGCTCAACCCGGCACACCCGCGTATGAAACGCCGAATACCAGTGCGAGCGCCCACGCGCCTGAATTGCCTGATGTTCGGGATGATCCCGCCACGCCAGAATGGCCGCCTCGCTCTGCCAATACGACACGGTAATACCTTGGCCGTCCGCGCTTCGAACCGATTCCACGCCAAGAAAACCCGGCTGCTCGCGTACCAACTCAGCCATGCGCTGCGCCGCCGCGGCATAACCGTTGTCACCCTCGGTGCGGGTCGAGGTGAAAATCACCGCAAAGCAAGCCGCCATCAGCGTAGCTCCCCGCAGGCTTCGACAAACGCCCGAACCAGCGGCGGCCTTTTCCCTTTCAGTGCTGCACGTTCCGGCTGGAACAGGGTAGCAACGAAGAACGGATGATCTTTCAGTTCGACAGCGCGCAGATCGCCTGCCGAATCATGGCCGACCGCATGTAGCCGATCGCTCAACAATGTTTGTTCGAACTGTGGATTCACACCGTAGCGACAGCGATAGCCTTCCTCGATTTCAGACGTTTCGTACGCCTTGGCGATCAACGAACCGGGCCGCAGATGGATGCTGTCCACGGCTTCAACCAGCGAACAGGCCAGCGGCGTGAGTACCGCGCGTTCTGATTCTGGCGATGTTTCGCCATGTACCGCATCGGTCCAACCCAGAACATTGCGCGAATATTCCAGAATCGCGTGCTGAAAACCGCCGCAGGTGCCGAGGAAATGACGCCCTTGTTCGCGGGCAAAGCGAATGGCGCGCAGTGCGCCTTGTTCACTTTTGTAGGGGCTGGCCGGCACGCACCAAAAACCGTCGTAGGGATCGAGTGCTGTGTCGGCGTGGATCTGATCGGTGGCCAGCCACTCAAATTGCACGGTGTGCCGCCGATCTTCGGCGATCCGTTCGAGAGCAACCGGGATGGCTTGGTGGGCGGTGACCTGCGGGTCGTAGTCGCCAATCAGGGCGATGCGAATGGCGCGATTTTCCATAGGATTTCCCTGCGCTTGCTGATGGATGGTGCTCCACTATAGATTGGCGTTCACGCACTCAATATTGGCGTTTACCCAAGTGATCAATGCACCGACGCACTATCGACTCGACTATGCCGACCTGGCGCTGATTCTCGCATTGGTACGCGGCACCTCACTGGCACGCGCTTCCCAGTTGCTGCGCGTTGACGTGTCGACGGTGTTTCGCGCCGTACGCCGACTGGAGTCAGCGCTTGGCCAGCAACTGTTCGAAAAAAGCCGCGCCGGTTACCTGCCCACCACCCTGGCGCAAGCGCTCGCCGAGCAGGCCGAACGCGCCGAGCAGGCACTGGAAGCGGCGCGGATCGGGGTTGAGCAGGGCGGGCAAGTGGTCAGTGGCACGGTGCGCCTGACCTGCACCGATTCGGTTTTGCAAGGCTTGTTGCTCCCGGCGCTGGCGCAGTTCATGCCCAACTACCCGGCGCTGACGATCGAATTGAGTACCTCGAACGATTTCGCCAACTTGAGTCGTCGCGATGCCGACATTGCCTTGCGCTTGACGCGTACACCCCCGCAGCATCTGGTCGGACGGCAATTGGCGGAGATTTCCTACCGGGTCTGCGCCAGTCAGCGTTATCTGGAGAATGTTGAGGGGGCGGATCTGACGACGCTTACCTGGATTGCCCCGGACGAGTTCTTGCCGGATCACCCAACCGTGGCCTGGCGGCGCCAGCACCTGCCCGGGGTGGTGCCGGCTTATCGCTGCAACAGCATGCTGAGCGTGACGCAACTGGTGCGCGCCGGCCTCGGCGTGGCGGCATTGCCTGACTTTCTGATCAACGACGGATTGCAGGCGTTGAGCGAACCCTTGCACGGTTACGACACGGCGCTGTGGTTGCTGACCCGGCCCGATTGCCGGGCGTTGCGTTCGGTGGTGACCCTGTTTGATGAGCTCGGGCGGGCGTTGCGCCTGTCATAAAGCGCGTTGCTCATGCTGGCCTCTTCGCGAGCAGGCTCGCTCCCACAGGGGATTTGTGGACGCTGCAGGCTCTATGTGGAAGCGAGCCTGCTCGCGAAGGCGGCACCTCGGTTGATCGCTGGCCACCCTCTTGATCCCACCTGCGAACCCAAGCCAGGCCCCGTCAGCCCGGCACTCGCTCGTTGGCAAACATACTCACCGCATCCACCGCCTCACTGGCGCCATCGCGAATCTGCAGAATCACCGTACCCGCCTGATTCGCCAGCGCCACGCCTTCAGCCGCGCGTTCGCGGGTGCCTTCCATGCTCTTGATGGCCTGCCGGGTTTCGCTCTGGATCAAGCCGATCATGCTGGATATCTCGGCCGTGGAGCCGCTGGTGCGCGCCGCCAGTTGGCGCACTTCATCGGCGACGACGGCAAAACCACGGCCCTGTTCACCGGCGCGCGCGGCTTCGATGGCCGCGTTGAGGGCGAGCAGATTGGTCTGGTCGGCGATCGCACGAATGGTATTGACGATGGCGGTGATCTGCTCGGAGCGCTCGCCGAGTTGCGCAATCAGGGTTGAAGACTGGCTGATGTCGTCGGCGATTTCGCGCATTTCGCTGGCGGCTTGCTGGATGACCTGGGTGCCTTGCTCGGCGACTTTCCGGGTCGCTACCGAGATGTGATAAGCGGCGCTGGCGCTGCGCGCGTCCTGTTCGTGCTGGACGACGCGGGTGGTTACGTCGGAGGCGAATTTAACCACTTTGTACAGCCGCCCCGAGGCGTCGTAGACCGGGTTGTAGTTGGCCTCCAGCCAGACGGTCTGGCCGCGTTTGTCCACGCGCTCGAATTGCCCGTGGAAGAATTCGCCGAGATTCAAACGCCGCCAGAAGTCTTGGTATGCGCTGCTGTTGACCATTGCCGCTGGGCAGAACAAGCGGTGATGCTGGCCCCGGAGTTCGGCCAGGGTGTAACCCATGCGCGTCAGAAAATTCTGATTCGCCGTAAGGATATTGCCGTCGAGGTCGAATTCGATCACCGCCATTGCCCGGTCGATGGCCTGCAGCTTGGCATTGGCTTCGTTTTCTTGCTGGACCTTGGCGGTGACATCCATGGCGTACTTGACCACTTTCGTCACCCGTCCTGCCGCATCCTTGATCGGGTTGTAACTGGCTTCCAGCCAGATCGGCTGGCCTTTGCCGTTGACCCGCTCGAACGTGCCGGACTGAAATTGACCGTTCTTCAGGCGAGACCACAACTCACTGTACTGGGCGCTGCGTCCGAATTCCGGGGTGCAGAAATGCCGGTGCGGCTGACCGATGGCTTGGTCCGCGGTGTAACCCATGGTCTTGAGAAAATTGTCATTGGCCCGTAACACCACGCCATCAAGATCGAATTCGATCACCGCCATTGAGCGGTTGATCGCTTCAAGCAGTCCGGATTGCTCAGTGAGGGTGCGCTGCTGATCTTTGAGGGCGGCTTTGTAACGGTTGAAAAACATGCTTGCGATACTCGGAAAGTGGGGGAAATCGAAGGATTCAGTCCCTATTCCTGCGCCGGCAGACCGAAGTGCGCACAGGGCATTCGGCGATGACTGCTCAATGCCAGCGTTCCGTTACTGGCAGTTGGCTACTTATACAAAACTTCATAAACTTGTACAAGAAAGGAATTTTTCGCGAGTTTGTATAACTTTTTGCGAATTTAGTTGTACACCATCGGACCTTTCCTTGGCGACAAAATGATTCAGCGCTGATAACGCGCCAGGAACATGTCCAGTGCCGATTCCGCCACGCTGTGCTGCATCTCGATATCAAGCACCGCGCGCCCCATCGACACCTGCGGCCAGAACGCGAAGGTCTTGAGCAAGCCCTGCACCTGATGCGCGGCAAACTCCGGATCGACCGCCTGCAAGCGGCCATCGGCCTGAGCGGCGCGAATCCAGACGGTCAATCCTTCCTCACGTTCGCCCATGCGCTCGATCATGTTTTGCGCGCGCTCCGGAGAATGAATGGTCGCTGCAATCGCCACCCGAGCCAGGGTGAGGAAATTCTCATCGGCCATCATCTGCATTTTTTCTCGCAGCATTTGCCGCAACTGCTCGCGCAACGGCTGCTCGCGGTTGTAGCTGACCGATGGCTCGGCAATGATCCGCGCCCACAGCTGATTGAGGATCTCGGCGAACAACTCTTCCTTGCTGGGAAAGTGGTTGTACACCGTGCGTTTGGACACACCGGCGGTGGCGGCGATCTTGTCCATGCTGGTGATTTCGAAACCGTGACTGCGGAATTCGCTGATGGCTGCCTGAATGATGGCTTCGCGTTTACGGTCGGTGAGTCGCTGTGGGGCTGTCATGAGCAGGCTTCGGCAGGGGAAAGGAAATTACACTTGGCAGTTTACTTGGCATCGGCTTTGATGCAACCTAGGAAACTACACCGCTCAGTGTAATGCTGCGTTAATCCAAGCAGTCTAAAAACCGGGCAGTTCGGCCTATGCGTGCAGCTTGGCCTATTATCTTCCCAGCGTGAGAAACCGTGCATGACACGGTTTTTCTGGAGTCATTCAGTCATGGCCAATCCAGTTTCTCTTCCGGATAACACTTCCACGCCTGAAGCCTCTCGTCAGGATCAGGGGTCGTTTCGCAACCACGCGCCCGTGCAGCGTGAAGGCGTGCGAAAAATGCTGCGGATTCTGTGGAACATGATCTTCCATAAACCACACAACACCCGACCTGCTGCGGCGATCCCGGTGCAGCCGTTGACCCGCGAAGACCTGCTGGCAGCGCCAAACCACAGCGTGTATCGCCTCGGCCACTCGACCCTGTTGCTGAAAATGCGCGACAAATTCTGGATCACCGATCCGGTCTTTGCAGAGCGTGCCTCGCCGGTGCAATGGGCTGGTCCGAAACGTTTCCATCAGCCACCGATCAGCATTGATGAACTGCCGCCGATCGACGCGGTGATCCTCTCGCACAATCATTACGACCACCTCGACTACGAGGCCGTACTCAAACTCGCCGCCAAAACGAATTACTTCCTGACGCCGCTGGGCGTCGGTGACACCCTGATCAAGTGGGGCATCGACGCCAGCAAGGTGCGCCAGTACGACTGGTGGCAGGGCACCGAAATCGCCGGCATCCGCTTCGTCGCCACGCCGTCGCAGCACTTCTCCGGCCGCGGCCTGTTCGACGGCAACAGCACCTTGTGGGCGTCATGGGTGATGATCGACGCCGACACACGCATCTTCTTCAGCGGCGACAGCGGCTATTTCGACGGCTTCAAACGCATCGGCGAACAATACGGCCCGTTTGACTTGACCCTGATGGAAACCGGCGCCTACAACGTCGAATGGCCTCACGTGCACATGCAGCCGGAAGAAACCCTGCAAGCGCACATCGACCTCAAAGGCCGCTGGCTCTTCCCGATCCACAACGGCACGTTCGACCTGGCGATGCACGCCTGGTATGAACCGTTCGACCGCATCCTCGCACTGGCGTGGGAACGCAGCGTCGCGATCACCACGCCGCAGATGGGCGAGGCGTTCAACATTGCTCAACCGCAACGCGGCAGCGCTTGGTGGTTGGCGGTTGAAGGGGAAAGTGAGGTGGTGGCTCAGAATGCCTGAGCTGTGCAGACGGCGAGGGGAGCGGCCCCTCGCCACACCGCCTTACTCAGCCATCGCAAAATTCCGGTGTTCCACCGATTCCGCCGTCATACCCTGAACCTTCACACTGCGCCCCGGCCGAAATCCCGGAAAGAACACCAACCCCAGCGCCTCGAAGCGATAGGCCAGCGCCAGCCGCGCTGCATCCGCGACCTCTTGCTGTGCCTCGAATCGTTGAATGTCTTCAACCGGCACCTGCGCCTCGCGCGATAGCTGTTCCACGCTCCAGCCCAGCATCGCTCGGGCCTGGACACAGTGAGTGGGGGTGAACTGGAAAAGGGCAACGCGTTCGAGAACGTGGTTCATCGCAAGAGAGGCCATGGTGTGCTCCGGGCTCAAAAGTGCTGATTGAAAATGTACTGTGTTTTTGTACAGTTGTTTTTGGCCGGGATCAAACGCATTTTTTCATTTGCCCTAATTCGCCGCCTCCAACCAGACGGACGGCGCCTGACCAAGTACCCGTCGAAACATCGTCGAGAACGCCGCCGGGCTTTCATAACCGAAGTCCAGCGCGATCCGTGTCACCGCTTCGCCCGCCGCCAACCGTGCCAGCGCCTGCACGACGCAGGCTTGTTGCCGCCAATGGCGAAAGCTGAACCCGGTCTGCTGACGAAACAATCTGTTAAAGGTTCGTAAGCTTATGTGTAACTGCTCGGACCATTGCTGTGGTGATTGATGGGCGTTGGGCTTGTTCAGAAAGGTCTGACACAGACTGAGGAGTTTTCCTTCGGTCGGCATAGGAATGTGCAAGGGCAGGGGCGTACTCCGCCTCAGCTCATGTAACAGCAGGTTGATCAACGCTCCGTCGCGGCCCGCCAGGTCATAGTTCAACGGCACTTCAACCGCTTCCATCAGCAAATGCCGCAGCAGCGGCGACACGCTAACTACCTGACAACGCCCACCCAGATCCACCGTCCCAGGCTCGATGTACAAGCTGCGCGTACTCACCCCGAGCATCAGCACCTCATGGGCCATGCCCGGCGGAATCCACACCGCCCGCTGCGGCGGCACCAACCAGTTACCGTCATGGGTGCTGACCTGCATCACACCGCTGGCGCCATACAACAATTGCGCCCGACGATGCGTATGAAACGGGAGTAGGTGGCCGTGGGAATAATCCGTACCGATTGCCACGACCGAGCGGGGCGTGTCGTCCAACTGATTGATCGAGATATTGCGCATCGAACGGCTTCCAGCGATTGGCGTGAACGCAAACAGTATTGGCCGACTTGCTGAAGCAGGCCAGCCCTTGTCGGCCTATCGTCGTGCGCTCTCCATTCGCGGACGTTCGCCATGTTCTATCTTTTGCTCACGTTCTTTGGTTGCTTGACCGGTATCAGCGCCGTGCTGTTCGGCTTCGGCGGCGGCTTCGTCGTCGTGCCGCTGCTCTACCAGATGCTCACCGCCAGCCACGCCGTCAACGACCCCATCGCGCAATCGGCGATGCACATCGCCGTTGCCACCTCGACCTGTGTGATGACCGTTAACGCCCTGGTCGCCACGCGCAAACACCACCGCGCGGGTAATCTCATGGCTGACTATCTGTGGCCATTGGGTGGTTTCATCGCTGCGGGCGCAGTCGTCGGTGCAATCGCCGCGATGTGGGTCAGCGGTGCAGTGATCCGTTATGCCTTCATCGCCTACCTCGGCGTGACCATCGTTGACTGCTTGCTACGTCGCGGATTCCTTACGCAGTCCGAAGGTGTCGTACCACGGCGATTGAGCGCAACGGAAATATCCGCGGGCGGCGTAGGCATCGGCGCCATCGCGACGTTCCTCGGCGTAGGAGGAAGCGTCATGACCGTGCCGCTGCTACGCCGTTGCGGGCTGAGCATGTCGCAAGCCACGTCCATGGCCAATCCGCTGAGCGTGCCGGTGGCATTGGCCGGGACGTTGACGTACATGGCGCTGGCCGGGTTCACCGGGCCTGAACTGGGTGTCTGGTATGTCGGGTACGTGGACACGCTGGCGTTTGCGGCGCTGACGCTTGGCTCGTTACTGGGCATCAAATTGGCTGCGCCGTGGATAGGGCGGATACCTGACCGGACACATGCCCGGGTCTATATTGGATTGCTGGTTATAGTGATGCTCGGTATGTGGACACGATGAGCTATCGCTTGATTTCAACATTAACCCGAGGAACCATTCCCGAGGTTAAACAGAAAATGGGGGAAACTCATGTCGATCAGTGAGAGTGACTGGAAGAAATTCAAACAATTGCGCAAGATCGCGCTCGACCGATTTTGCCAGGGCGTGCTCGCCGACACCAAGACAATCACCCAGCACGGTGCGCTGTCGGCCCATGCCCGTTACGGCATGATTTACGGCTTGATCAATGATCGAAACCACGACATGGCCCGCATGTTCGATGGTCTGGCTCGCTCCTCCGCATTGTGGAAACTGACCCTCATGGTCTCGCATGACTTATTGACCGACGCGGAGTTGTCGATTCTGAGCGAAGAAACGCAGAAACTGACCTCCGGTATCGAACGTCGGCAATACGAAATTGAATGGGTAGAAGAGATTGTTCGAGATGACTGACCCAGTGCCACCCGCGCTTCCAAGAGAACCCGTATGCTGATCTTCAATTGCACCGAAGCCGCCGGCAAGTTTTTCAGCCGTGTCCACAAAGGCAAAACAATCACGCCGGTGAGCGCTAAACCGCCGTCGCCAGTTATAGAAGACGATGAACCGAACAGCTTTGACGAACAGTGGCTAGTGCACGCGATCACCGTCCAGCGTAAACATGTGCTGTTTGTCATTCATGTCAGAACGCGTTATTGCATGATCTTTGCCGATGCCAAAAAGGCTGACGCCGAAGGGTTTGTGGCGTGGTTTATCGAGCGCTGGCGGGAAGGGTTGATACGTGATGCGATCAATCATGACCTCATGCAATGGGCTGATGCCGGGTCGATGACGGACCGTTTTGAGCCGAGCTGCGCAGAGCATCGTTTTTATCGCCGCAGCCATCGCGGTGCACAAAAGCACATCGAACAAATCGCCTGGTTTTTCGAGGACTGCGCTGGGGAGTGGGGCTGTTTGCCCCAAGGCGAACGTGCTGCCATCGGTTTCGATGCACAAATGAACGCGCAAATTCGAAACACCAAGGAGCGCAAGGATTACTTCAGGCCGGATGAAGAAATGATCGCCCACTGGTTGCGTCAGTACTGTGCTGTCGATGACGCGGGTGTCCAGGCTGCGCTTGCTCGACGCACGGAAGCAAAGCGGGAGATTCGTGCGTTTGAGGACGGGTTGCGTGTGAACTGATCGAGTGATGGCGCTCGATTCCAGAACAACTCCTCGCCATAATCCGCTTCCTTATTTTCGGCCCCGACGTTCCAGTGTCGGGGCCGCCCTACCTCTTTCAAGGATCGATCAATGCTCAAGGGATTGAGGCGCCAGGCGCTCTGCGTCGCGGCGCTGTTCTCGGTGATTTACACCGCTCACGCTGATGACCGTCAACGTGTATTCACCGGCACGCTGGGAAAAACGCCGATCGTGCTCGAACTCAATACCCAGCAGCAGGACGAAGTCGTCGGTCGCTACTTTTACGAGAAATACCATCGCGACCTGCTCCTCAGTGGCACGTTGCATGAAAGCACGCTGAGCCTGATAGAAGGTGAAAACCGCTATGGCGAAGAGCAGCCGCTGCCAACGTTAAAGCTGGAAGCGACCGCCGATGGCTTGCAGGGCGAATGGCAAAGTCCGAAGGGCAAGAAGCTCCCTGTGAAGTTGGTCGAGGCCAAACTTCCAGCGCCGACATCAACAACGTTGCCGTTCATTGCCACGTTGCAGCACAGCAATCCGTACGAGTATTTGCGCTTACAGGGGCTCAAGCTCAAAGCCGCGAAGAAAGAGCACTTCATGGGTTACGAACTGCAGTGGTGGACGGAACCTGAAACAACGATCTCGCTGTTCAGCATTGAATCCGGCTTACCCAAAGATGAGCGCCAGCAAGTCAATCAACAGTTGCTCGCCAGACTCTGGCAAGAGGTCATCCGTTATCACGGTTGCCTGATGCAAGGCGGCGTCAACACCGACTTCCTGCAGCAAGTCGAACCAAAGCTGATCTCCCCCGCAGTGGTCAGCCTGAACGTGTCTACCAGCTATTATTGCGGTGGCGCGCATCCGGATTTTGGTGATTCACCGCTCAACATCGATGTAAAAACCGGTCATCCGCTATCGCTGGGCGACGTGTTATGGGTAGGAGAAGGCGTGCCAATTTTGCATGTCGACCGCGACAGCCCAGGTGACCAGCCGCTGAGCACCGCGCAAAGCGATGCTTACTCAACGTATCAGCGCGAAGTGCTGGTGCCTTGGTTGATCAAACAGTTCACCACACTCCACCCCAATGAAATGAAGAAGCCCGCAGAGGGCGATGACAACGCCTGTGACTACAGCGATGAAAGCATCTGGGGCTATTCACCTTGGTACTTCACCGAGAGCGGCCTGTACCTCAGCCCGTATTTCGCCCGAGTAGCCCGCGCCTGCGACGCGCCCGACTGGTCAATCCTGCCGTACTCACTGGTCAAACAACACCCGGGCGCCGTCAAACTGCAACTGCCCTGAACTAACCCTCACTCCAGACCCGGCGCTTCACGAATGATGAAGTGATCCAGGTTCTCGATATCGGCATTGAAGACCTCGAAAGGCTTTTCGGGGTTCTTCTTGCCGGGCACCTGCTTCAACTCCGGCGTCACCCCATAGAAGAAACAGAACAACGCCTTGTCGCTATCCACCGC
The DNA here is from genome assembly GCF_014268545.1 of Pseudomonas sp. SWRI81. NCBI lineage: Bacteria > Pseudomonadati > Pseudomonadota > Gammaproteobacteria > Pseudomonadales > Pseudomonadaceae > Pseudomonas > Pseudomonas sp. SWRI81. The sequence goes on along the minus strand of NZ_JABWQS010000030.1, from coordinate 51,888 downwards.
GTGCTTGATCTCCTCCAGAAACGCCTTGCGCTTGCGGTAGTTGTCGATCAGCTTCTTGTTCAGATAAACGCTGACCGGATACGGCTTCTTCTTGCTGTCCTCCGGTTTCTTGAACCAGATCTTGTCCTCGAAATCGATGCGAAAACTGGCACTGTGGAAGTCCTCGATCTTCTTGATCCGCCCCCAATAAATCAGCCCCTTGTTGTCCGTCAGATACTCGATCTTCTTGAAGAACAAACTGTACGGCGCCGTATGCTCGCCAATCTTCAACGGCATGCGCTTGAGCAAATCCTTGTCGGCAAAGTTGGAAACAAAACACTCCACCGGATGCGCAAACACACTGGTCTTGTCCGGCGCCGACTCACGCCCCGCCGACTCTTTACCCGCGTCCGCCGCCACCCGAACCGGATCATCCCGCAACACATCTGCCGCCGCCGCTGGCGCAACAGGCTTGCGCACATACTCACGCCGGGTCAGCAACAACTCTGATGGGAAGTGTTCCTCACGAGCGTCATCCGCCTCGCCGTCTGCCGTCTCAACGCCCGAAGCCGACGCCTTCAAACTCACATACGGACAACCCACCACATGCTGCGTGGTCGGCAGATTCTTGAAGTGCGGCGTGCGCACGTAATTCACGTTCTTGGCGTTGAACGTACCCAACTCGTTGGAAGCCTCGAACGCCGAACGACACGCATCGTTGGGGCACTGGAAGTGTTCCTTCGCCGAGTCAAACGCCACCGTCTCATCGAAATTGAGATCGCGAACATCATAAATCGACAACTTGTCGTCGAGGCTGAGGCAGTAGGCGAGATCGAATTTCATGGTGAGGCTCGGATCCTTGAGTGGGGGAGGGGGTATTAATAGCGGGAGGCGGCGCGGGTTGCACTGATTGTTTTCAGGATGATGCAAAACTTGTAGGAGCTAGCCTGCTGGCGATTCCAGGCATCAACCAGATTTCAATCCCCACACCAACATCGCAGGCCACACATCCCCCTGTGGCGAGGGAGCTTGCTCCCGCTGGGCTGCGAAGCAGCCCCAAAAAAGGTAAATCCGATGAATTAAACAGAGCAAGTTATGATCTTGGCGACCGCTCTGCGGCCGATCAGGAGCAAGCTCTCTCATCACATAGTTTTGCGGTTCGGCTACTCACGCTTCAACCGTTTAACCCTGTCATAAAGCGACTCGGTGAACTCTTTGCTGTCATTCGAGTGATGGCAGCGCCGATGACAGTTCGGACAAAGCGCTACAGCATTGCTAATTCGATCAGAGCCCTTATTCGCCAAATGCCTCACGTGATGAACTTCAAGGTAAGGGGAGTCATTTTTAGTGAATGGTGCCGGTTCACCGCACCCTTCACATATCCCTTTGGCTTTCTTACGGACCCAGGCTCTAACCTTCGGGTCACGTATAAATGCAGTGCTTTGGGCGGGAGCGCGCTTCGGCTTCACAATCCCCTCAGGTTCGTCTTCAAGAGGCAGCTTCTCTAGCGCAAGAGCTCTCTGCTCTAGTGCTTCTTCATCCGCAGTCGCAACCGTTGGATCCCCAAGCGTGACCCCTTTGGCAACCAACACTGCTCGGATGGCCGGCTCAACGTTAGTCCCAACGTTTCTGGCTGGCTTGTACCCTTTGATGTATTCCCTATGCATTCTCAACAAAACGGCAGAGATGTTCTGCATGCGGAATTCAACGGAGCCTTCAGTGCGGTTGTGCAACGCAGATGCACGCAGTACGCGATTCTCATGTGCCTTGTTGAATTTTTGGCCGATTCGCTCAAGCTCAAACATCTTCAGGTAGGCATCAACCGCTGCTTCAATCTCAGCAACGGTCCAGTCAGTGTCTTTTTTCTTGTCGCTCATAAAATCGCCGAGGGTTGAAAACCCTCGGACGATACTGAGTGGCCATTACGGCTGTCTAGGAAAATTCCTACAGAAAATAGCGACGGATCTCGCGAGATCCGACAACCACATCGCTAACCCCTCGAATGGCTTCGAAGACTGAAACACCTGCGTGACCACCGCCCGCTTGGCCCAATACCCTGCGGACGGGTGCGGATGTTTAGTCGGGTGCACAGCTTGGCCAGGCCCACTTCCGACAGGCCGTAGCGGCGCGCGATCACAGTCAGGGGTTCGGACCAGACCTCGGCCAGCAGCTGCGTGCGATCATACAGTTGCCCCATGCGCTGATCCCCCCAGTGGGTGAACCTACAGCTGATTGAACCGAAATCCGATTATGCGCAGCGCGGTTCAAAATCCCCATTTGCCTGCTGGCGTGCGATTCCAAGGTTCCAGTGCGTAGCGACCGTCCAGTGTGCTACCTATTCAGGCCTGGCGGGCATGAATCGATCTGCGGATGGCCCGCGTCAGGTATTGACGCGCATAAGACGTCTTGAACAGCGGAATCACATCCATGATGTGTGAATTCGCAGCGCTCAATACCACGTATTTGCAGCAAGCCCCTGCAAACTTGCAGGGGCCGATGATGGCAAGCCGGGTTGATTGCAGCTCACGGAAACTCACGGCCAACGGGAGACATAGTGTCCCAATCGAAGTCGACGCTGTGCTTGGGTGTTTCAGCCAGCAGCGTATCAAGGTCGAGTCGCACTCTGCGAGAACCCAGCCGGGAATTTTCAGGCGCAGAGATTTCAGGACTTAATGGGCTACGGTTGATCTTGGTGTGTTGTTTTTTTCGGGGTGCCATTGCAGATCTCCATAACATTCAAGAACATTTTAGCCCGGCGCGATTCATGTGTGGTCGGCTTTGCCTAAAGGTGGCCGTCGAAGGGTTTAGTGGGGGTTGGGCATTGATCGTGGGTCGTCATAGCTGGTTGGTTGGGCATTTGTAATGGACTTGATCATGATCTACTCATCAAAAAAGCTTTGACTAATTGATAATGCTGGAGCATCATCATTTGGCATGATGATTTGAAAGGAGACCGTGATGATCGTAAGCCTTGACATAAAAAATGACGTCCTGACCGCGCTATTGGCCCGCAGTCGAGATACGGGTTCTAGTGTTGAAGATGTGATGGACGAGTTGCTCAGAGAGGCTTTGGAGCAACCTCAGATTGAAAGCATCGACATCGCTGAAATTTTGGCCGAAAGCCTAGCCAGCGTCCGAAAAATGAATCCAGACACCGAGTTCACGCTGGAGGACGTCGTATCAAAAGAGTCGTGGATGGCTATGAGCACCGGAGATCGAAAATCTTTTGGGAAACTGTTCAGAAAAGAAACCGAAAATTCTGAGCTGGCAGAGTGGATGCGACGCTCTAGTGGCAACAAGGCAATCTATCGCGCGCTTTGATACTGCACATATCTGAGGGGAAAATAGATGATCACCGATATCAATGGGCGTAGTTCTGTCGGTCCGGAACTACGTCTTGAAAAGCTGCAACCATACTGGAATGGGTATTTCATTTATCAAAACGATACCAGCAATCTGCATGCGATATCGGAGCGGGAGCTTATACTTGAACTGGATGAGGCGCGTAGCCAGATAAAACCGTATCTGGATGCCCAGCAAATCATTGGCCGTATACTGACGCGGCTCGGAACCACAGGCCAATTCCATCGGCAGTTCGGTGAGCGATTCCCTGACCTTCGACACAACCAGGTCTTGGGAATGCAGCTCTACGCAATCATGGTGGCCGACCCTGAGCACTGGGTCTATCACCCCACTCAACATGTTGGGCATGTGTTTCCTCATGCAACTTACTTCAGGCCTAACCAGCGTTGAAGAGGGGGTGATACTGACTTGCCCATAACTATTAAAACTACATTTTATTGAGGAGTAAAAATGACCCTTCGCAATCGTTTTTTGGATGCAGTAATCGACGGCCACATCGGTAATGGGATTATCGTCACGCGCAAGCAATTTATGGATTTTTTCGCTCAGGATAACGCCACAACCACGGGCTGTTTTCTTTCAAACTCAGAAGTTGAAACGGGCTCGCATAGTCCATCTTACAAACACTTCACTCTGCGCGTGTCCGATGGTACTTATCGCGTCCATCCCGTCGCCTTGCAAGTACGCATGGAGCAGCGCGGGATCCTACCGGTCGCAGTTTAGGTTCCTCAAAATTCAAGTCACTCTATCCCAGACTGATCAACAAGGCTCAAGTTGGATCGACGCAAACCGATATAGTGAGGTGACTGTTTGTCTATGGGGCAAGAACCGCCAGTCGTGGAGGGCGGCGCCGGACTCAAAGCGGTCAGTCATGATAAGCAAAAAGCGACCGAGTGATGTCGTTCGCTTCGCGCCACGCTCGACTGGCTGCCACACGCCGTCTGGGGTTTACCTGGGCTTTTCCTACACACCACATGTTGAAGACATAAGCCTCTTCAACTCATAGTTGAGATCATTGGCGAGCCGTATATAGCTGACCACCGCGTCAGGGTCGGGCGAAAAACCAGGGTCATGGGTGGTACGATTGCGTAGCCAGATATTTTCTCTCTTATTCAGGCTTACTTGGCAGCCCCATTTTTTTGGCTTCTTCCGAAGCTGCTCTATAACCATCGAACGGGTAGGCAGGCCACTGGGAGGGAGTACAAAATCCCTCCCGCCGCTCTTGTGAAAAAAACAGTGCGTGCCATCCATCGTTTCGTTCGAAAACCCAGCCAGATAGACCAGTAGCTTGAAACTGGTCGTGTGTGATGTCGATGATGAAGTCACCGATCTCAAACCATGCGTGGGTGCCTTCGCTTTTCAGATCAGGATGGGACGTACCGCAGACGTAGACACCCTCATACTGAAGCTTCTCCCAAACTACTCGACCCACGATATCGGCAGCGACCCCGCACGCACCAGAAGGGAACCCATTGAAGGTCGACCCCTTTCCATCAGCGAGGCTCAAGAGCCCTTTTCGGCACGCAAGGGCCACCTTTTCCAAACCAGTTCTAATCGCATCCATTGTTGATTTTCCGTTACTGGGTCAGGCGATAGAATAAGGTGGATGAAGGCTCGATTATCAGAGCGTCATCCTTCGTTGAATAAAAAATCTTGGGGCCGATTCCTGTCTTCGCGTTCAAGTAGCCGTTGGCTACCTCACCGACGCTTACCCCGAGCACAACATTGTTTTTTGCAGAAAGCTCTTTAACGGTAAAGTGGCGGCCGTCTTGATCGATGACCAGCTTCAATCCGCCGCCGCTGCGCTCATTGCTCCAAGCACCAACGTATTTGCTGGCACCGCTGGAGGTTTCAGTAGGATCAGAGCAGCCCACCAGTGCGAGAACGAGGGTAAAGCCTAGTAAAACATGCTTCATATCGATTTTCTTATGCTGGCTGATGGCTCTCGACCAACTCGAAATAATTTCCATTAACGCTGCGTACGGTTCCCTCGATAAGCGTACCGTCGCTCAGCTTGATGCGTGCCCATGTAAGACTGGGTGGCTTAAGCAAAGCAGTTCCAATTTCAGGTATACCGACCGAAACAAAGGTGTGCATGCGCTGCACTAATGCTTTCACTGTCTGCGGCTCGGTTGTTCGGCCCAACTCGCCAGGCTTGCCGTAAACAAGCGTTAACTCAATAGGTCCAGCTATCAAGTCGTGCGTCTTATCGTTCATGCTTCAAAACTCCGTCATTCTGCTGTTGCGAAAATGGGCATCCTTCTACGCACCTGGCCCCACATTAAGGCGTGGCTGGCGTGTACCTGGTGCGGAATTTTCCTACTCGGCGGCGCAACGTGGCGGAGCATCCACCGCGTTGCTGAGGATCTTCGCCAAGGCATCTTCCGCCACATCTCGCTGTCCCTCGAACTGCGTACGGTACTTGTTCGGAGCATCGCCATGCTTGGCGTTAGCAGGCCAGTTTGCGGGCTGGAGCGCATGCACCGCTTTTCTGTATGCGTTAAGGTGTTCCAGGTCGCTACCTGATAGAGTAACTGTCAGCGGGGCGGTCAGACGCGCCGGGGCGACCTGTCGGCTTGATTCGTTGTTCATCACTGATTTCCGTGATTAATCGCTGAACTTCGCCAAAGCGTGGCGCGCTGCTTTCTTGGCATCGGCCAGAGGGCGATTGTCGCAAGGATCCTCGTCAAGCCGTCCCTCCGCCTGCAACCCTTCCAGCGCTTGCCGATAGGTATCACGCTCCTGTTCAAGTAGTGGGTAAAGCTCTTGTGCTGTTGCCATGATTTTTTCCGTTTTGCCACTAGATGTAGTAGTGAATAAACCGCGTCGGCACACCAAATGCAGTGTCACGGCATTACCTGGGATTTTCCAGTTCCACGATCATGACTAACGATTACGAGCTTTGAGGAAACGTTTGGCCTTTTCCTCGTCAGCTTGCATCCTCTTAGCTAAAGCCCTATCTGCGCGATCTATCTCATAGGAGGAAAACTTACTCTCCGCTTTTTCTCGCTCAGCCATCACTGAGGGATTATTCATTAGGTCGGGAACGCTTAGAACCGGAGTTTCCTCGACAGGACTCCCAATGAACATCACTACTTGGTGGTGCCTGACTGAATCACACCTGAAACCATATCGCTCATAACGTGGCACAAGCTCTACATCGCAAGAAAGAGCCACCGAGGGATACCGATCCGTGATGTCATTCATCATCAAACTCATCAATCCCTTTCCCCTGTGGGCTTTGGCAACGGCGGTGTAATAAACTCCACACTCTGAGGTTGAGCCATTCAACGGCAGACCGCAAAGCGTGAAACCTACTATCAGGCCATCAGACGAAGCCGTGACAAGTTCTATCCGATAAGGCTTCTTCATCGCCAAATAGGTCATAACCTCCAGAACCAAGGCGACTCGATAAGCTTCAAACTTTGGATGATCAATTGGCGGATGCGTCATGTTCAACGACGTCACATTTGCCGATACAAGATCTAAAACTCCATCACGGATATTTTCTTCGACAGGGGCGTTATGGCGCTCAATTTTGATGTTGCTCATTACATTCCTCTTATTGTTAGTGCCTGACAGCACCAGTACCGCTAGCCTCTGAAAAGACGGGTAATGGCCCGCCGGCTTTCCATATTCATGCTGGCAAGCGTATGGGTTTCCGATATCATTATGACATCACAATCAAGAGCACGTGGCGGATAACCTCAATATCCACCGTTAGAGACGGCCTACTGTAGTCGAGACAAGCAAGACCGAGGATGGTCTGAACCGTCTTCAGCGGCGGCGCAGGCGCACTGCCAACCACGCATTGAGCGCAGCAAGGCAACGGTCGTGAGTGAGGTACACGTTGCGCGTTCGGCAGCCCTCGGTGATGTCTGCGCGTAAGTACACCTCGGACGTGATAGCCCCACTCGGATACCCAAAGATGCGGTTACACATACTCCGACCATAAACCTCCTGCTTTGCGTAAACCAAACAGGTTTACGCAAAGCAGGAGGTTTACAAACCAAGGTTATGGCTAGTTACACGCCTGGTTTCGGCCCCGGATGGGCTTTCTCTGAAGTAGAGGGGCAATAAGCATCCAAGGTTCATGTTAACGTATCGGTAGGCCTCATACGTCTCTACCGAGTCTTTGATACCGCCTCTCAAAAGCCTCTCTAACACCTTCCATAAGGCGCCAGGTATGTAGGTGTCATTCGCCCTTTGGCCAAATTCTCAGAGCCATAACTGCAAACAATTCGCCTCGCGCTGTGATTTCTTGCTCGTTCCACATCAGTTTTGCAATCAATGGGACGTTGAGGCGAAGACTCGTGTTGGCAATCAGCTTGTCACGCTTCACCAGAAAGTCGCAGTGTTGTGCTGACCGGTTCACACTCAAATTCAGTAGCGTCAGGTTGCCCAAGGTTGGAATGGTATCGTGTCGTTCGCGAATCAATTGCTGCCTGGGGGTCAGTGAGCCTCCAGAGCGCAGGATAATTTCGATGTCCGCTTCATCATTGTTCGCGGCGGCACTGCCGTCATGTAGAGGCCAGTTGGCGTGCCAGCTACGGGGCATTATGTGATCGATATCCAGGTTTGACAGATCCGGAAGCCCAGGCTCTTCACTCTTGACGGATAGTCGTAACCCCCCTTCCAACTCGGTCAATAACGAGCGCATTTTGGCTGCATCAAGTCGGCCAGGATAAAGCGGGGCGCAGATACACGCATTGCGGAATTCTGAGTTTTCTGGCCAGCGGGAGGCATCTCCTTTGAGCATGCCAAGATAGCTTCTCAGTTCGTCGCTCGATATGCCGGACTTCGTCAAGTGACGTAAAGCGCTCAAAAACACGTTGTTGTAGTTCTTTGGGGTAAGGCCACATATCGCTCGTCGCACAACGTAGGACACGAGGTCATTAAACATTTGTGTCTTTTCCGCATCACCCACCTCCGCCACTGAAATCAACAACGTCAGTGGGTGCAGCGTGGTGACATCATAGGCCGCGATTCGACGGCCAAGACGGGCGATAGGTGATGAGCCTGACATGCTGATCAAGTCGCGATAGTGCTCAGCGTATTGGTTTAAGGTCACCAGTTGCCGGCCTGCTGTTTTGGGCGGGGTGCTTGCGGCAGCGTAGCGTCTGTATTCGTTGTACAGGCGGGACAGATCAATCTCACTACCCATCTCCGCCTGAAGCGTCGAATGGATCAACCACTCAAGCCGTGGCTTATTGATACGGCCGCGTCGCTGCTTGGCCGACCAATAGTCTGATTCGAATGGCAACCATTGACTATTGTAAAGCGCCGCTGCATCCACACCGTCATGGTCTGCTCGCATGAAGATATAGTTGCGAATCAAATCAGTAGCGTGCAGCTCGGCCCCACGGCCGTTGAGGGTCTCAAAGATAACCTGGGCGTCGTCCTCGGCTTCCAGTGAAATACTGACCAGCTTTAGATCTTGCAGAACGGCCATAATGAGCGCTTCGGCGTAACTTATTTCTTGGCCGACACCAGAGCGAATCCACTGGCTGAACTCTGCGGTAAAGAACCAGATGGCTGCCAGTGATGGCGGATGCTCATAGTGTTTTCGCAGCGTGCCGTGCTGCGTGAAGTGTGCTGAAAACTCTTTTCGAAAATCCTCAACGTGCTGGATCGCCAGGCTCTTTTCGAAGTGCGGGCGATCCCGAAACGTCGGCCACAACTTGAAGCGCTCCATCTGAGGATTGCGCATGGTTTCTTCGTTGGTGTTTTGCATGCAGGCGATGACGCTGGGCTCAAACACTTGCATGCCGGTTTCGCGCAGGGCGAGCAGCAGGGAGGCCAGGATGTATTGGAGCGTCGTCAGGCGCTGTTGGCCATCGATGATGTGCAACGTGTCGACCCCCATCAGCCCATGCTTGACTTGAGGCTCCAGAACAACCGCACCTAAAAAGTGTGGGGTGATGTTCATTCCCGACACACGGGCATTGGCTTTCTCTTGAATGTCCTGCCACAGGCCGGTCCATTGGTTCCGCTGTGTCCATACATACGCTCGTTGGTAGAAGGGAACACAATATTGGCGCCTGTCCTGGAAAATTTGGCGCACGGTGAGCGTTTCGGATTTCATGATTGCCCCTTTTGGTCGTCGCCGCATTCTGGCGCGAGGTTCCCGTGGTGTCACTTTGTATATATACATGGCCGAGCTGGCTGGCGATCTATCTGCTGGGCGCTTTTGCGGCGTGCGGGCTGCGTGTAATTGGCTGTTACGGTCAATTGCCTTCTTCGTTAATTGGGCGTCTGGCGTCAGTCCGCCTCGGGACTGGTGACCACGCTCCCGGTCGCTGGTCGACCGAAATCGGCCCAGCTGGTTGAGACGCGTGGCGACCACTAGCCTGAGTGCTCAGGACACGGGCGGTCGGGCGAGAAAAAATGAAGAACGCGACGGAGGTGGACAAACTGGTGGTGCTGATCAAGAGCGGGGCTGCGCGAGCTGGAGCTTGGGCACCCTGCTGGGCCGCTTTTGGTTGCCGCTGCGCTCACGCTGGGAGCCAGTCAAGACTTGAGCGAGCGCTGACAGGGCTGGGCGGTTTTGCGAGGGCGTCGGGGATATGGATTTTGAGCTTGGAGTTTTAGCTAGCGATAGCGGGTTCACTCGTCTCGATACACTGGGAACGTGCCGCTCTCGACTGAGATGAAGATCTGAATCTCCTTCGAAATGTCATTTCGGGTTGCCTATTGGTGGCCGGTTCGGTTGAAAACCTCCCCTCCCGATTTTTCGCCCGTAAAAGCAGTCGTTTTAGGTTAACACTTGATTAGTCACTGACAGCAATTCGCTCCGGAGTTCTCCTGGCTCCGCGCCACGCTAGCGTTTTTCTGGGTCCGCGTGGGCGGTTCTATGGTGGTTGTCGGCATGACCGACACAGGTAGGCATGAAGTGCTTTTCATGGTCATCAAGCGGCCATCCAGTTAGACTTTGAACGATTTAAGACGACTATAAGGTTAGCGCCTGGGTGCCAATGCCGTGAATACCGAACCGTGGGTTACAGCCGAACAAGTTGCCCAGCACCTGGGCGTAGTGAAAGACACTGTCTACCGTTGGCGCGAACGTAAGGGGATGCCAGCGCATAGGATTGGGCGACTGTGGAAATTCCAGCTGTCCGAAGTTGATGAGTGGGTGCGTGCTGGTGGCGCGGATGAAGCCTTCGCACCGGGAATCCAGGAAAAATGATGATTCGTAGCTCACGGCCTAGCGCCGTTCTTTTCGCGATACAACATAAGAGCTGCCGCCTCGCGGATAGCGGCCACACAGGGAACATGGCATGACTAAAGAAATGCAGATCGAACGAGATTTGCTCGCTAAGCTCATCGAGCTTAAATACAGCTTTCGCCCTGATATCCGTGACCGCACTGCGCTGGAGCAAAACTTCCGCGCCAAGTTCGAGGCGCTGAACAGAGTCACGCTTACCGATGCCGAGTTCGCCCGTCTACGCGATGAAATCGTCAGCACCGACGTATTCGCCGCATCTCGGACCCTGCGTAGCCGCAACACCTTTGCGCGTGAAGACGGTACACCGCTGCAATACACCTTGGTGAATATCAAGGACTGGTGCAAAAACGATTATGAAGTCATCAATCAGCTGCGAATCAACACCGACAACAGCCACCACCGTTATGACGTGATCCTGCTCATCAACGGCGTGCCGGTGGCGCAGATTGAGCTAAAGACGCTGGAGGTCAGCCCGCGCCGCGCCATGCAGCAAATTGTCGATTACAAAAACGACCCCGGCAACGGTTACGGCAATACCCTCTTGTGCTTTATGCAGCTGTTTGTGGTCAGCAACAAAAGCAATACCTACTACTTTGCCAACAACCATAACCAGCATTTTGGCTTTAACGCCGACGAACGCTTCTTGCCGGTCTACCAGTTTGCCAGTGAAGACAACAAGAAAATCACTCATCTTGATGATTTTGCCGACAAGTTTCTCGCCAAGTGCCTGTTGGGCGAAACGATAAGCCGTTACATGGTGCTGGTTGCCAGCGAACAGAAACTACTGGTGATGCGCCCGTACCAAATCTATGCGGTCAAGGCCATTGTCGATTGTATTCACCAGAACCGTGGCAATGGCTATATTTGGCACACCACTGGTAGCGGAAAAACGCTTACCTCCTTCAAAGCTTCCACCCTACTCAAAGACAATCCCGACATTGAAAAATGCCTGTTCGTGGTAGACCGCAAAGACCTCGACCGCCAAACCCGCGAGGAATTTAACAAATTTCAAGAAGGCTGCGTTGAAGAAAACACCAACACCGAGACACTGGTACGGCGCATGCTGTCTGAAGACTATGCCGATAAAGTGATCGTCACCACCATACAAAAACTCGGCCTCGCGCTTGATGGCACTAACAAAAAAAACTACAAAGAGCGCCTGCAATCCTTAAGGGATAAGCGCGTGGTATTTATCTTCGACGAATGCCATCGCTCGCAATTTGGCGACAACCATCAGGCCATCAAAGAATTCTTCCCCAATGCCCAGCTGTTCGGCTTTACTGGCACGCCGATCTTTGAACAAAACGCGAGCTACAAACAGATTGACGGCGAGCAAGCATCGTACAAAACCACTGCCGATATTTTTGAAAAACAGTTACACGCTTACACCATCACCCACGCTATTGATGACAGCAACGTGCTGCGCTTCCATATTGATTACTTCAAAGGCGAAGGGAGTGCTAAGGCCAAAGCCGGTGAAAGCATTGCCCAGCAAGCCGTGGTCGAAGCCATCCTGGCCAAACACGATGCCGCCACCAACGCGCGCCGTTTTAATGCAGTGCTGGCCACTGCCTCCATCAACCACGCCATTGAATACTACCGCCTGTTCGCTGAGATTCAGGCAAAACACCAGACAGAAGACGAAACCTTCCAGCCACTGAACATCGCCTGCGTATTTTCGCCACCCGCCGAAGGCAATAAAGACGTACAGCAGATTCAGGAAGATCTGCCACAGGAAAAACTCGACAACAGCATCGCGCCCGACGAAAAAAAAGCTGCGCTGAAGGCCATCATTGCCGCCTACAACGCGCAATATCGTACCAACCACAGCATCAACGAGTTCGATCTTTACTATCAGGATGTGCAACAGCGCATCAAAGACCACAAGTACATCAATGCCGATTACCCGCGCCACAACAAAATCGACGTGATTATTGTAGTGGATATGCTGCTCACCGGCTTCGATTCCAAATACCTTAACACCTTGTATGTGGATAAAAACCTCAAACACCATGGCTTGATTCAAGCCTTCTCGCGTACAAATCGCATTCTCAACGACACGAAACCCTACGGTAACGTGCTGGATTTTCGCCAGCAGCAAGAGTCCGTCAACGAAGCCATTGCCCTGTTCTCCGGCAGTGACATCGCACGTGCCAAAGAAATCTGGCTGGTGGATGCCGCGCCCATCGTTATTGGCAAACTCGATAGTGCCGTCACCCAGCTGCAAGACTTTATGCTAAGCCAAGGGCTGGCTTGCGCACCAGAACAAGTGAACAACCTCAAGGGCGATGAAGCGCGCGGCCAGTTCATCAACCTGTTCAAAGAAGTACAACGCCTAAAAACCCAGCTCGATCAATACACCGATTTAAGCGCAGACCAAAACGCCAGCATTGAAAAAGTGATACCCGAAGAGACCTTAAGAGCCTTCAAAGGCATGTATCTGGATACCGCCAAGCAGCTCAAAGACAAGCAAGACAAACACCATGAAGGCGACGACGCCATCCAGCAACTGGACTTTGAGTTCGTACTGTTTGCCTCCAGCGTCATTGACTACGACTACATCATGGGTCTGATTGCCCAATACACCCAGAGCAAACCCGCAAAACAAAAAATGAGTCGCGAGCAACTGATCGGCCTCTTGGCCTCCAGCGCCAACCTGATGGAAGAGCGTGAGGACATCACCGCGTACATCAACCAACTCAAAGCTGGCGAAAGCCTGAACGAGAAGGATATACGCGACGGCTATCAAACCTTCAAAGCCGCCATCGCGGCGCAGGAGCTTGCTGAGATGGCCGCCAAACACCAACTTGCCAGCGCGACGCTGCAAGCCTTTGTGGATAACATCATGGGCCGCATGATCTTCGACGGCGAGAAGTTAAACGATCTGCTAGCGCCACGCCAATTGGGCTGGAAAGACCGCACAAAGGCCGAACTGGCTTTAATGGAAGATCTGCTGCCATTGCTTAAGAAATTGGCACACGGGCGCGAGATATCGGGGTTAGCGGCGTATGAGTAAGGATATGGGAAAAATGTTAGTGCCTAAGTTACGCTTTCCTGAGTTTCTGGGGGCAGGGGAGTGGAGTGTTAAAAAACTTGGGGAAGTGGCATCATTAATAACTGAAAAAGCCGGTAGCAATCGCTATACATTGATGAGCGTTACAGCAGGCGTTGGTCTAGTAACACAGATTGAGAAGTTTGGTAAAGAAATTGCCGGGGCAGCATATAAAAATTACTACGTAATTAGAAAAGGAGATTTCGCCTACAATAAAAGCTCAACAAAAGAGCATCCTGAGGGGCAGATGGCTCTTCTGGAAAATATAAGTCATGGGGCGGTGCCTAACAGTATATTCATATGCTTTCGAGTTGACGGTGAGAGTGCTTTACCTGCGTTCTTGAAGCACCCATTTGCCACTAATATTCACGGAAAATGGCTCCGCAAATTCATAGCGGTAGGCGCCAGGGCGAATGGGGCATTAAACGTTGATTCAAAATATCTCCTAACGTTACCAGTAGCACTCCCTTTATTAAATGAGCAACAGAAAATCGTCGATTGTCTAGCCAGTATCGATGAGCTTCTTAATGCGCAAAGCAAAAAAGTCGAAGCCCTTAAAATACATAAAAAATGTCTGATTCAGCAACTCTTTCCACGCGAAGGCGAATCCGTCCCCCGCCTGCGCTTCCCAGAGTTTATGAATGCGAAGAAATGGGATATTACACCCCTTGGAAAAGCTGGAAGAAATTTTGACTCCAAACGAATTCCTATAACTGAAGCCGAAAGAATAAAAGGGAATATCCCTTACTACGGCGCTTCCGGGGTTATTGATTACGTCAAAGATTTTATTTTTGATGATGAGCTACTTTGTATTTCCGAGGATGGCGCAAACCTTGTAGCTCGAACGTACCCTATTGCTTTTCCGATTTCAGGTAAAACATGGGTTAACAATCATGCTCATGTATTAAAATTTAGCCGCAACTCAACGCAAGTTCTCGTTGAGAATTATCTTAACTCCATAAATATAGAGGATTATCTTACTGGAATGGCTCAGCCAAAATTAAATAGAGCTAAATTGGATGTCATTCCAATCCCTCTGCCTGAGCCCGATGAACAAGAAAAAATCGCAGATTGCCTGTTGAGCATCGACGCACTGATCCGCGCGCACAGCCAAAAATTCGACGCCCTCAGAGCCCATAAAAAAGGCCTGATGCAAAAACTATTCCCCGCTGCGGATGATGTGAGCGCATGAATTTAGAAGCCATAGCCAAGCAGTTGGTTGAAATGAACGAGAGCATTGTTCTTATCTTCGCGTTCAACGGATCAGGGAAAACTCAGTTATCGGTTGCCTACAAAAATGCGACAAAGAATCCTGAAACCAAAAAGCATATAGGCGTGTATTATAATGCGTTCAGTGAAGACTTGTTTGTTTGGGATAACGACGAGGAAAATGCTGGTGCTAATATTAATCTAAATATACGATCAAGTAGTCTGAATAAATTTCACAGTTTTTTGTATGAAAATGAAAGCCTGATTATGGACAAGCTTGTAGCGTATAGCCCGAAATATCGCTACAAACTCAACCTGTACGATAATATTGAGAGTGGTATTGAATCGGTTAGTTTTTTTATAGAAGGAGCTGAAGATACCCCTATCAAAGTCTCACGCGGTGAAGAGCGTATTTTTGTGTGGTGTTTTTTTCTTGCTTTGTTGGATGCTGATGGTTGGGCTGACGTACAGAATGCACACGTATTTATTGATGATCCCGTATCTAGCCTTGATGAGCACAATATTTTTGTAACCGCTGACACTCTATTTCAGCAAATCGAAACGCATTACGAGAAAAAGCGAATCATAATCACAACGCATCATATTGGTTTGTTTTCCATTTTGGCCAATCGCCTTACCAAAGGCGAGAAAAGTGGGCGCTATAAAAATTTAACCGGCTTGCGCGTTTTAAAAAGAGTTGGTGGTGAGTTGACACTTGAGACGCCACGGCGAAGTGTCTTTCTTTACCATTTGCATTTATTGCAGGTCTTGGAAGAAGCGAGAAATGAACAGCTATATACCTACCATTTCGCCTTGTTGAGGCAGCTTCTTGAGAATATAGCTTCATTTCTAGGTACGGGAAGAATAGGTCATACTTTAACCCATATAGGCGTTGAAGACGTGGATAGTGTAGCAAATGTCATAAATACCCACTCCCATAAAAGCGTGTATTACGACCAGACGGAAATAATGAATAGCGCAGAGCAAGAATATTTTAACGATATATTCGAAAAGCTCACTGAAAAATATCAATTCGTATTGCACGCGAGATAACCATGACCAATAACGACCAAAAAGAACTGGGCAACACTCTGTGGAAAATTGCAGACGATCTGCGCGGGGCGATGAACGCCGACGACTTTCGCGATTACATGTTGTCGTTCTTGTTTTTGCGTTATCTCTCCGATAACTACGAAGCAGCTGCCCAAAAAGAGTTGGGGAACGATTACCCCAAACTGGAAGTGGGTGACAAGCGTGCACCTTTATCTCTGTGGTACGCAGCCAATTCCGACGACATAGCCGAGTTTGAAAAACAGATGCGCCGTAAGGTGCATTACGTTATTGAGCCCGCCCACCTGTGGAGCAGTATCGCCGAACTGGCACGCATCCAGAGCGACGACTTGCTGCATACCCTGCAACGCGGCTTTAAATACATTGAAAACCAGAGCTTTGAAAGCACCTTTGGCGGTCTGTTTTCCGAAATTAATCTGGACTCGGAAAAGCTCGGTAAGAACTACTTACAGCGCAATTACAAGCTGTGCACCATCATTAGCAAAATCGCCGAGGGCATCGCCAAATTTTCCACCACTAGTGATGTGCTGGGCGATGCCTATGAATACCTAATCGGTCAGTTTGCCGCTGGTAGTGGAAAAAAAGCCGGTGAATTTTATACGCCGCAGCAGCTGTCCACGATTTTGTCGGAAATTGTCACGCTTGACAGCCAGGAGCCGGCCACTGGAAAAAAGAAGAAACTCGACAAGGTGCTGGATTTTGCCTGCGGTTCCGGCTCGTTGCTGCTCAATGTACGCAAACATATTGGCCCGCATGGCATCGGTAAAATCTACGGGCAAGAATCCAATATCACCACCTATAACCTAGCGCGCATGAATATGCTGCTGCACGGGGTGAAAGATTCCGAGTTCGAGGTTCACCACGGCGACTCTCTGCTGAACGACTGGGATATTTTGAGCGAAATGAATCCGGCGAAAAAACTGGAGTTCGACGCCGTTGTAGCCAACCCACCATTCAGCTACCGATGGGAACCGAACGACGCGCTAGGCGAAGACTTTCGCTTTAAAAGCTATGGTCTTGCACCCAAATCGGCGGCGGATTTTGCCTTCTTACTGCACGGTTTTCACTTTTTGGGCAAGGAAGGCACTATGGCCATCATCCTGCCCCACGGCGTGCTATTCAGAGGCGGTGCAGAGGAACGCATTCGCTCTAAGTTACTGAAAGATGGCAACATTGACACAGTGATCGGCCTGCCCGCCAACCTGTTTTTCTCCACTAGCATTCCCGTGTGCATTCTGGTGCTGAAAAAGTGCAAAAAACCTGACGATGTGCTGTTCATCAATGCCAGTGATTACTTTGAAAAAGGGAAACGGCAGAACCGCCTTCTCCCAGAACACATCGACAAGATTATTCAGACTTACCAACATCGCAAAGAGGAAGACCGCTACTCTCGCCGCGTAACCATGGAGGAAATCGAGAGGAACGATTTCAACCTTAACATCTCGCGCTACATCAGCACTGTAACGGCTGAAGCAGAGATTGATTTGCGGGCAGTTAATGCGAACTTGGTGGATGTGCAGAACCAGATTGCCCGCACAGCGCATATACATAACCAATTCTTACAGGAGCTGGGGTTACCATTGCTGCCCGAGAAATGAGTCGCTCCTCGTGATGAGGGATTGGCCGGTTCGACCTGTGTAACCACAGGCTCATACTGCTCGGCTCCGGATGGACCGGCCGCTACTCCCACATAGCGGCCAGTTTTGATCGTTAGAGACCGACGCAACATGGCCTAATTAGCAGTCCTCTGGCCGCTTCGGAAACAAGCTCTCACCGAACAAACTAGCCGCACGCTCGAAACCAAAACTATCGCTTCGCAAGATCAATTGATAACTGAAAATCATTCGCGTAAAACAGAAAATTCAAGCGCAGGTTTTTTGTTCAGATAGCACTGAGCAGCCAAGCTTACCCGATGGACGCTCAAGCTGAATTGCTAAACGTCAATCGGGCTTTCAGAGATAGAGGCAAGCCATGTTTACGCCCAATTGAGTTAGCTTCGTCGTATACCTCGAAAACTCCGTCGACACACTATGTTCATCGGGTCTGCTACAGATGCGGATACGCTGATTTCCAGCGCACTGGCTCTAACGTTTTTACTCTCAACTAGGTCAATACGATGACCAGCACAACGCAGCCCTTTCGGCCAATCGCTGGGGGCTACAGTTTCTGAGGGACTGGGTGCGCTTAGGTATAAGCGGGTGACAAACAAAAAGGCTGCCATTTGGCAGCCTTTTGGGTGAATCCATTTCACATTTAGTGAGAAGGTTTCGCGATCTAGTGATTCTGAGCGGCGAGACTATCAATCCCAGCTCAACGCACCACCCGTCTGATACTCAATAACCCGCGTCTCAAAGAAATTCTTCTCTTTCTTCAAGTCCATAATCTCGCTCATCCAAGGGAACGGATTCGTAGTCCCCGGATACTCTTCCTTCAAACCAATCTGCGACAAACGACGGTTAGCAATGAACTTCAGATAGTCCTCCATCATCGCCGCATTCATGCCGAGTACGCCGCGAGGCATGGTATCCCGTGCATATTCAATCTCCAGTTGAGTCCCTTGCAGGATCATCTGGGTCGCTTCTTCCTTCATTTCAGCATCCCACAAGTGCGGGTTTTCGATTTTGATCTGGTTGATCACGTCGATGCCGAAGTTCAGGTGCATGGATTCGTCGCGGAGGATGTATTGGAACTGCTCGGCGACGCCGGTCATTTTGTTGCGGCGGCCCATGGAGAGGATTTGGGTGAAGCCGCAGTAGAAGAAGATGCCTTCCAGAACGCAGTAGTAGGCGATCAGGTTCCGCAGCAACTCTTTGTCGGTGTCCGGGGTGCCGGTTTCGAACTTCGGATCGGAGATCGAACGGGTGTATTTCAGGCCCCAGGCGGCTTTTTTCGCGACCGATGGGATCTCGTGGTACATGTTGAAGATTTCGCCTTCATCCATGGCCAGCGATTCGATGCAGTACTGGTAGGCGTGGGTGTGGATCGCCTCTTCGAAGGCCTGGCGCAGGATGTACTGGCGGCATTCCGGGTTGGTGATCAGGCGGTACACGGCCAGGACCAGGTTGTTGGCAACCAGGGAGTCGGCGGTGGAGAAGAAGCCGAGGTTGCGCATGACGATGCGGCGTTCGTCGTCGGTCAGGCCTTCCGGGTTTTTCCAGAGGGCGATGTCGGCGGTCATGTTGACTTCTTGCGGCATCCAGTGGTTTGCGCAGCCGTCCAGATACTTCTGCCAAGCCCAGTCGTACTTGAAGGGTACGAGTTGGTTGAGGTCGGCGCGGCAGTTGATCATGCGCTTTTCATCGACGGCGACACGGGCGGAGGCGCCTTCGAGTTCGGCGAGGCCTTCGGCGACGTCGAGGGAGTTCAGTGCAGCTTTGGCGCGGGCCACGGCGGCCGAGTCGTCGGCGGTCACGGCGCGGGCTTCGAGTGCAGCGGCGCCGCCGGCGTTGTCGAGGCGGTCCATGTTGGCTTCGCTCGCGTGGCCGGCGTTGGCGCCTTTCACTGCGGCTACTTCACTGTCTTCTTTGTCGAATTCGTCCCAGCTCAGCATGACGTGTCGTCTCCTGCGTGAGGGCCTGTCGCCCGTGTGAAACCTGATTGGTTGGTTTTTCACATGGTCGTACAGACCGCGTTGGATCTTAAGGAATCGTTTTTTGCAGCAGCTATACGCGGGCAATAAAACAGAATTTGTACGGGTTTTCCGAGAGCCTCTGACGGGCGCAAATCACGTGAAACGCGACTGCGGGGCTTCAGACAGGCTTTTCCTCCCTGTAAGGGAATATTGCTGACCCGATTAGGGCGGCATTATAGGGAAAAAATCGGGGGTGTGGGGGAGGGCGAAAGCGCGCAGGGCGGTCAAGCGGCAGGGGGATTTTGCTCGGAGCGAGGGATTACAGGGCTTTCACTGGGATTGGCCGCTGAGAATTTTTTTTGATTAATTTTTTCGCGGGGGTCTGGTTGTTCAAGAAATGAGCAAAAAACGGCGTTTTTCACTATATCTTGTGTTTTGCAAGCCTTTTCAACGACTCCAGACACAACTGAGCCCGACCGAAGCCGGGCTGGAATCGACCCTCAATGTGGCGCTGAGTGGTCCGATTCGGTGCAGTCTGATTCAGTTCGTGCAGCCGTTGCCCATGATGCTGTAGCGCAGGATGTGGCGTTGGCCATTGTGGTCGTCGTATACCATTTTTGCCGGTACTACTTCGCAGACATTGGGCACTTCGCTCATCGAAACAACTTTGGCGATGTCCAGGTGCGTGGAGTAAGTGTATTGCTCGATAACCGGCTGTTGCTGTGCGACATCAGTCTGGGCCTCTTCTGCCATGGCGGTTGCGCACAGACTGCTGAGGGCCAGAACTAATAAAGCTTTCATTTCTGATTCACCTTTTTGAGGTCGAGTGGGGTCACGCAACCTTTTTAGGGTTGCGTGTGGAGCTTCATGGTTGGTGCGTTACTTGGAGAGCTGGATTAACGGCCTTCGTGGGGGCTGTAACGTTGTTAATCGCGTTTTGCCTTGTTGGCGAGGTGAATTTTAGGGGGGCGAGGCGAGGGTAAACAGAGCGGGTTTTGATAAACACTTTTCGCAGATTTGGTAACAATCGGCTGGGTGGGTTTGTCTGACACACCGTGGTGTTTGCATCGCTTGCAGGCAAGCTCCCACAAGGATCGCATGTGGCTCGAAAGGGTATTTCAAGTCAGCAAAGGTGGATGTCTGGATATTTTGTAGGGGCTTGTTACTACCATCGTCGAATGGTTCTATGGGCCCCACCCGGCTACAACGGGGTCATACAAAAACAACTATTACACCGAGGTAGGAAAGATGAGTGCGGCTTCTCTGTATCCCGTTCGTCCCGAGGTTCTGGCTAACACGCTGACTGACGAGGCGACCTACAAAGCCATGTACCAGCAGTCGGTCGTCAACCCTGACGGTTTCTGGCGCGAGCAGGCCAAGCGTCTCGACTGGATCAAGCCTTTCACCACGGTGAAACAGACGTCGTTCGACGATCACCATGTCGACATCAAGTGGTTTGCCGACGGCACCCTGAACGTTTCCTACAACTGCCTCGACCGTCATCTGGCCGAGCGCGGCGATCAAGTCGCGATCATCTGGGAAGGTGACGACCCGTCCGAAAGCCGCAACATCACCTACCGCGAACTGCACGAACAAGTGTGCAAACTCGCCAACGCCCTGCGTGGTCAGGACGTGCACCGTGGCGACGTGGTGACCATTTACATGCCGATGATTCCCGAAGCCGTGGTCGCCATGCTGGCCTGCACCCGGATCGGCGCGATTCACTCGGTAGTGTTCGGCGGTTTCTCGCCGGAAGCGCTGGCCGGTCGCATCATCGACTGCCGTTCGAAAGTAGTGATCACTGCTGACGAAGGCATCCGTGCCGGCAAGAAGATTTCCCTCAAGGCCAACGTCGACGACGCGCTGACCAACCCGGAAACAAGCAGCATCCAGAAAGTCATCGTCTGCAAGCGCACCGGTGGCGACATCAAGTGGAACCAGCATCGCGACATCTGGTACGAAGACCTGATGAAAGTCGCGGGCACCGTTTGCGCGCCGAAAGAGATGGGCGCCGAAGAAGCGCTGTTCATCCTTTATACCTCCGGCTCGACCGGCAAGCCGAAGGGCGTGCAGCACACCACCGGCGGTTATCTGCTGTATGCAGCGATGACCCACGAGCGCGTGTTCGACTACCGCCCGGGCGAAACCTACTGGTGCACCGCCGACGTCGGCTGGGTCACCGGCCACAGTTACATCGTCTACGGCCCGCTGGCCAATGGCGCGACTACGCTATTGTTCGAAGGCGTGCCGAACTATCCGGATATCACCCGGGTGGCGAAAATCATCGACAAGCACAAGGTCAACATCCTCTACACCGCGCCGACCGCTATCCGCGCGATGATGGCCTCGGGTCAGGCCGCCGTTGAGGGCGCCGATGGCAGCAGCCTGCGTCTGCTCGGTTCGGTGGGCGAGCCAATTAACCCGGAAGCCTGGGACTGGTATTACAAAAATGTCGGCAAGTCGCGTTGCCCGATCGTCGATACCTGGTGGCAGACCGAGACCGGCGGCAACATGATGAGTCCGCTGCCGGGTGCTCACGCGCTGAAGCCGGGTTCGGCGGCGCGGCCGTTCTTCGGTGTGGTGCCGGCGCTGGTCGACAACCTCGGCAACATTATCGAGGGCGAGGCCGAAGGTAATCTGGTGATTCTTGATTCGTGGCCAGGCCAGGCACGTACGCTGTATGGCGATCACGATCGTTTCGTCGATACCTACTTCAAGACCTTCCGTGGCATGTACTTCACCGGTGACGGCGCGCGTCGCGATGCCGATGGTTATTACTGGATTACCGGCCGTGTGGACGACGTGCTCAACGTCTCCGGCCACCGCATGGGCACGGCCGAGATCGAGAGCGCGATGGTGGCGCACCCGAAAGTCGCCGAAGCAGCGGTGGTGGGCGTGCCGCATGACATCAAGGGGCAGGGCATTTATGTCTATGTGACCTTGAAGAATGGTGAAGAGCCGACCGAGCAGTTGCGTCTGGAGCTGAAGAACTGGGTGCGCAAGGAGATCGGGCCGATCGCCTCGCCAGATGTGATTCAGTGGGCCCCGGGGCTACCGAAAACCCGTTCGGGCAAGATCATGCGCCGCATTCTGCGCAAGATTGCCACGGCGGAATACGACGGGTTGGGCGATATCTCGACCCTGGCGGATCCGGGTGTGGTGCAGCATTTGATTGATACGCACAAGACCATGAATGTGGCTTGAGCCATAGCCGCGTGAAAAGCCCTGTCCGGTGATGCCGGATGGGGCTTTTTTGTGGCTGGGGGTTTTGTGGTGGCTGGGCTGGCCTCATCGCGAGCAGGCTCACTCCTACAATGGATCGAGTTTCTTCAGTTGGAATGCCGTCAACTGTAGGAGTGAGCCTGCTCGCGATAGCAATCTGTCAGACACCGCTGTGGCCGCTTGTAGGAAACCGAAACCGCCCAACCAATAATTATCGATCTGCGCCGTCAGACCTTTCCCGATGTTACCCAGCACCGCCCAATGTGTAACCGCCCGCCCCGCAACGGGGCGAAGGGAAACGCCATGCCCCGGTTTAGAGCCGTAAACCCCACGGTGAAAAATTAGACATAACGCTACGCTTGCCGGATTAGAAGGGTTTGCGAATAATAGGCCCGCAATTTGCAGCATAGATCGGTTCACTGTCTTTCGCTCTTGCATGAAATTGCAGGGCTGTCAATGAGCTCAAGTCGCTTTCTCGGTGCATCTGTAATTAGTTGTCGCATTGAAGAAATATCGGCTTCGGGCCTGTCGTTAGAATGCCGATCACTCGCTCATCGTGGCTGATGTTGAAACCTCCTTCGGTTTCAATCGGAAATTTCCCACCGATGCGGCACCGATTTCCTGATTCACCATTCGCATATTGGGCTGTTGCTCACTCTGCCGTTTTTGCCCTTTACCGATGGAGTCCCAAGATGAAGAAACTTGTGCTGCTTGGCGCCCTGGCACTGTCCGTGCTCTCGCTGAATGCCGTCGCTGACGAAAAGCCTGTGAAAATCGGTATCGAAGCGGCTTACCCTCCGTTCGCCTCGAAAGCGCCGGACGGCAGCATCGTCGGTTTCGACTACGACATCGGCAACGCGCTGTGCGAAGAAATGAAGGTCAAGTGCGTGTGGGTCGAGCAAGAGTTCGACGGCCTGATCCCGGCACTTAAAGTGCGCAAGATCGACGCGATCCTGTCGTCGATGTCGATCACCGAAGATCGCAAGAAGTCGGTCGACTTCACCAACAAGTACTACAACACCCCGGCACGTCTGGTCATGAAGGCCGGTACTCAGGTCAGCGAAGGTCTGGCTGAGCTCAAAGGCAAGAACATCGGCGTACAACGCGGCTCGATCCACGAGCGTTTCGCCCGCGAAGTGCTGGCTCCGCTGGGTGCCGAAATCAAGCCGTACGGTTCGCAGAACGAAATCTACCTCGACGTGGCCGCCGGTCGCCTCGACGGCACCGTGGCTGACGCTACCCTGCTGGACGACGGCTTCCTGAAAACCGACGCTGGCAAAGGTTTCGCGTTCGTTGGGCCGGCGTTCACTGACGTCAAATACTTCGGCGACGGCGTTGGCATCGCGGTCCGTAAGGGCGATGCGCTGAAAGACAAGATCAACAGCGCCATCACGGCCATCCGTGAAAACGGTAAATACAAAGCAATCCAGGACAAGTACTTCGCCTTCGATATCTACGGCAAGTAAGACGTCTCTGCGACAAGTCCGAAATGGCGCAAGCAACAGAATCTCTGCGGTTTGCGCCATTTTTTCATCCCAACTTTCGAGGACCTGAATCATGTTGAAAGGCTACGGGGCTGTCATCCTCGATGGCGCATGGCTGACGCTTCAGCTCGCCTTGTCGTCCATGGCCCTGGCCATCGTTCTCGGGCTGATCGGTGTCGCGTTGCGCCTGTCGCCGGTGCGCTGGCTGGCGTGGCTGGGCGATCTGTATTCCACGGTGATCCGCGGGATTCCCGATCTGGTGCTGATCCTGCTGATCTTCTACGGCGGCCAGGATCTGCTCAATCGCGTCGCACCGATGCTCGGCTATGACGACTACATCGACCTGAACCCGCTGGCCGCCGGTATCGGCACCCTCGGTTTCATCTTCGGTGCGTACCTGTCGGAGACTTTCCGTGGCGCGTTCATGGCGATCCCCAAAGGCCAGGCCGAAGCGGGCGTGGCGTACGGCATGAGCAGTTTTCAGGTGTTCTTCCGGGTGATGGTGCCGCAGATGATTCGCTTGGCGATTCCGGGCTTCACCAACAACTGGCTGGTGTTGACCAAGGCCACCGCGCTGATTTCCGTGGTCGGTCTGCAAGACATGATGTTCAAGGCCAAGCAGGCGGCGGATGCCACGCGTGAGCCTTTTACCTTCTTCCTCGCGGTGGCGGCGATGTACCTGGTGATCACCAGCGTGTCGTTGCTGATCCTGCGTCAACTTGAGAAGCGCTACTCGGTAGGCGTAAGGGCGGCTGATCTATGATCTTCGACTACAACGTCATTTGGGAGGCGCTGCCGCTGTACTTCGGCGGGCTGCTGACCACCCTCAAACTGCTCGCGCTGTCGCTGTTCTTCGGTTTGCTCGCCGCACTGCCGCTGGGCCTGATGCGCGTGTCCAAGAACCCGATCGTCAACGGCGCCGCGTGGCTGTACACCTACGTGATTCGCGGCACGCCAATGCTGGTTCAGCTGTTCCTGATCTACTACGGTCTGGCTCAGTTCGAAGCAGTACGCGAGAGCTTCTTGTGGCCGTGGCTATCCAGCGCAACGTTCTGCGCGTGTCTGGCCTTTGCGGTCAACACCAGCGCCTACACCGCAGAGATCATCGCCGGCAGCCTCAAGGCCACGCCGAACGGTGAGATCGAAGCGGCCAAGGCCATGGGCATGTCGCGCTTCAAACTGTACAAGCGCATCCTGCTGCCGTCGGCCCTGCGCCGGGCGCTGCCGCAGTACAGCAACGAAGTGATCATGATGCTGCAGACCACCAGTCTGGCGTCCATCGTGACCCTAATCGACATCACCGGTGCGGCGCGTACGGTCAATGCGCAGTTCTATCTGCCGTTCGAGGCCTACATCACGGCCGGCGTGTTCTACCTGTGCCTGACCTTCATTCTGGTCAAGCTGTTCAAGCTGGCCGAGCGTCGCTGGTTGAGCTACCTCGCGCCACGGAAGCACTGATATGCAACGCATCGATCACGTATTGCCTTGGAGCCATCTGGGCAGCGAGCGCAAGGTTTCGGTATTCCGCTTCGGACAAGGCGAGCGCAAGGCCTATATTCAGGCCAGCCTGCACGCTGATGAGTTGCCGGGCATGCGCACCGCCTGGGAGCTGAAAAAGCGCTTGGGCGAACTCGAAGCCCAAGGCCTGCTCAATGGCGTGATCGAGCTGGTGCCGGTCGCCAACCCGCTGGGTCTTGGGCAATTGCTGCAAGGCAATTTCCAGGGCCGTTTCGAAGCGGGCAGCGGCAAGAATTTCAACCGTGATTTCGTCGAACTCAGTGCGCCGGTTGCGGCGGCACTGGGCGACAAGCTCGGTGATGATCCGCATGCCAATGTGCGGCTGATCCGTCAGGCCATGGCCGATCATCTGGCCGCATTGCCTGAGGCGAGCAGCCAGTTGCAAGGCATGCAGCGTGTGTTGCTCAGCCATGCCTGCAACGCCGACGTCGTGCTCGACTTGCACTGCGATGCCGAAGCCGCGCTGCACATGTACGCGTTGCCGCAGCACTGGCCGCAGTGGCGTTCGCTGGCGGCGCACCTGAACGTCAAGGTCGGTTTGCTGGCGGAAGATTCCGGCGGCAGTTCGTTCGACGAAGCCTGCTCGCTGCCGTGGCTGCGCCTGTCGCGGCAGTTCCCGGATGCACAGATCCCACTGGCGTGCCTGGCGACCACCATTGAGTTGGGCGGACAGGCCGACACCGGCCGCGTCGAAGCCGAGGCCCATGCTGAAGGCATTCTGGCGTTCCTCGCCGAGCAAGGCCTGATCACCGGCGAGTGGCCGAACCCGGCCTTCGAGCCGTGCGAAGGCATGCCGTTCGAAGGCACCGAATTGTTGTTTGCACCGCACCCCGGTGTGGTGAGCTTTTCCCGCAGGCCCGGCGAATGGGTCGAGGCGGGCGACGAGATTTTTCAAGTGATCGACCCTGTGTCCGATCGGGTCAGCACGGTGTGTGCTGGTACGTCCGGGGTGCTGTTTGCCATTGAACGGCTGCGCTATGCCCAACCCGGTTTCTGGCTGGCCAAGGTGGCGGGGCGCGAAGCGCTGCGTCACGGGCGCTTGCTCAACGACTGACTGACTGTTTTTGTGAGAACCGACCGCATGTACAAACTTGAAGTCCAAGACCTGCATAAACGCTATGGCAGTCACGAAGTGCTCAAGGGCGTGTCCCTGAAAGCGGCCGCCGGCGATGTGATCAGCATCATCGGCTCCAGTGGCTCCGGCAAAAGTACTTTTCTGCGTTGTATCAACCTGCTCGAGCAGCCGCACGCCGGCAAGATCCTGCTCAACAACGAAGAGCTGAAACTGGTGGCGAACAAGGACGGCGCGTTGAAAGCTGCCGATCCGAAGCAGCTGCAACGCATGCGTTCGCGCCTGTCGATGGTGTTCCAGCATTTCAACCTGTGGTCGCACATGACCGCGATTGAAAACATCATGGAAGCGCCAGTGCATGTGCTCGGCGTACCCAAGTATGAAGCGCGCGAAAAGGCTGAGTACTACCTGAACAAGGTCGGCGTCGCTCACCGTAAGGACGCCTTCCCGGGGCACATGTCCGGCGGCGAACAACAGCGCGTGGCGATTGCCCGTGCGCTGGCGATGGAGCCGGAAGTGATGCTGTTCGACGAGCCGACCTCGGCCCTCGACCCGGAACTGGTCGGCGACGTGCTGAAAGTCATGCAGGCGCTGGCTCAGGAAGGCCGCACCATGGTTGTGGTGACCCACGAAATGGGCTTCGCCCGTGAAGTGTCGAACCAGCTGGTGTTCCTGCACAAAGGCGTCGTCGAAGAAAGCGGCAACCCGCGCGAAGTGCTGGTCAATCCGCAGTCGGAGCGCTTGCAGCAGTTCCTGTCGGGTAGCCTGAAATAAAACAGGGCTGCCGTTGTGCACTTCAATAGTGCATGCTTCGCAGCCC
This sequence comes from Pseudomonas sp. SWRI81, assembly GCF_014268545.1. NCBI lineage: Bacteria > Pseudomonadati > Pseudomonadota > Gammaproteobacteria > Pseudomonadales > Pseudomonadaceae > Pseudomonas > Pseudomonas sp. SWRI81. The sequence goes on along the minus strand of NZ_JABWQS010000030.1, from coordinate 24,302 downwards.
TTGGGGACAAACGAAGTCCCCTGTAGGAGTGAGCCTGCTCGCGATAGCGGTGTAACTGTCAACGCACTGGTTGTCTGAAAGACCGCTATCGCGAGCAGGCTCACTCCTACAATGGATCTGCATTGTTCGCGATGTGTATTCATTTCCGGGCTAGCATTGGCCCATGCCTTCATCACCGTTGTTCGTTTCGGATTGCCCGCCCATGACTGCCCATCGAATTGGTTTCCTGATTTGGCCCAGCACTAAAGCGTTGACGCTGGCGCTGGCAGAGGAGGCCTTGCGTGTTGCTCAGCGGGTGCACCCGGACGTGGTTTACGAACTGTCGTTTCTGCAGGCCGAGCCGCCGGCCGACGGCGCCTGGCAATTGCCCGGTGAGCCTTGGGCCGGCAAGCTGGAAAACTTCCAGAAACTTTTCCTGCTCGCCGATGAGCCGCCGACCACGCTGGCGCCGGCACTCAGCAGCGCGCTCAAGCAACTGGTGCGCGCCGGCTGTGTGATTGGCGGTTTGTCGGCCGGTGTCTATCCGTTGGCGCAACTCGGTTTGCTCGACGGTTATCGCGCCGCCGTGCACTGGCGCTGGCAGGACGACTTCGCCGAGCGTTTCCCTAAAGTCATCGCCACCAGCCATCTGTTCGACTGGGACCGCGATCGCCTGACCGCCTGTGGTGGCATGTCGGTGCTTGATCTGCTGCTGGCTGTGTTGGCCCGCGATCACGGTGCGGAGCTGGCCGGTGCTGTGTCGGAAGAACTGGTGGTCGAACGTATCCGCGAGGGTGGCGAGCGCCAACGCATTCCGTTGCAGAATCGCCTCGGCTCCAGCCATCCGAAGCTCACCCAGGCGGTGCTGCTGATGGAAGCCAACATCGAAGAGCCGCTGACCACCGACGAAATCGCCCAGCACGTGTGCGTGTCTCGCCGGCAGTTGGAGCGGATTTTCAAGCAGTACCTCAACCGTGTGCCGAGCCAGTACTACCTGGAACTGCGCCTGAACAAGGCCCGGCAGATGTTGATGCAGACCAGCAAGTCGATCATCCAGATCGGCCTGTCCTGTGGCTTCTCCTCGGGGCCGCATTTCTCCAGCGCCTATCGCAATTTCTTCGGTGCCACGCCACGGGAAGATCGCAACCAGCGGCGCAGCAGCAGCCCGTTTGAATTATCGTCAGTGCCACCCGAGCGCGGTTAGGCTCCGTCGGACTCTTCGGAAGAATCCGTTGATACGGTCGGTGTGCCTGAACGACTGCCGGCATTGGAATAGTCAGAGCCTTCAACCTCGCCGGCTTGTCCCGCCCATTCTGGTAATCCACCGCCTGCGCGTAGTCTTGCCAGGTTCTGATCGGCCAGAATCTGCTTGGCGGTTTCGGAAAGGTCATTGCCGGTAAAAACGAAGTGCGTATTTTTCCGGTTCGCCAGCTCCTCAGGCAGTTCCCTGATGTGGTTATAAGACAAATCGGCATACCTCAAGTAGGGGCGATCGAGTATTCCTGGCGGGAGTTTTTTCAGCAATGTTCTGCTCAGGTCGAGCCAGGTCAGCGCCGTCATGTGGCGCAGGTCGGGTGTCTGCTTGAGGTAACTGCCACGCAACGTCAGGCTGCTTAGATTGTTCATTCCACCCAGTGCGCTCACGGTTTGCGGGGTGAGGGTGATACCGCAGTCCGACAGGCTGAGGGCTGTCAGATCTGTCATGCGTAAGACCACCTCGGGGATGTTCCCTAGCAGATACCGCTGGATCGTCAGCGATCGCAAATGGGGGAAGTGAGCAAGGAATTGACCGAGTTGGGGAACAACCTCCAGGTCGTTGCATATCAGTTTCACTACCGTGATATGGCCGAAATCCGCCGACAGCGCAGGTAGTTCTCCCCGCAAAGGCAGATTGAACGAAAATTCTGACTCTGCCCCGCCCTCCGGGACGATCCGCCGCCAGCACTGCTCCAGACGCTCTTTGAACTGTTGGCGGTTGGCTGCCTCCCGCTCGAGTCTGAGGCCCTGCACCGGCTCGCCCGTAAGATTGTCGAGCGGGATCAGGTTGGCCCACGCTTCGAGATCACTGGATAGCGTGGCAATCTCGGTCTGTCGGCGCACCAGCTCCGCACGTCCCTCAGCCAGCGTGCCGGGCAGGCTGTAGACAATGTCGCTCAGGCTTTGCGGGCTCGAACGGGGGTATAGCCTGTGTGCCAGCTCGATGTCCTCAGCCTCGATCGAAACGCTGAAGTCGCCGCCCTTGGTTTGGCGATAGTTTTTTATCAGGTCGCGTGCGGTCGGCGACAGCGGATTGTTGCTCAAGTCAAAACCCAGACTGACATCGCCGGGCAGCTCGAACAGGGCTTGCGGTAGTTCGGTGATGTTGTTGTCGCTCAAGATCGCGGTCCTCAGCCTTGGGTGCCCAGTCAACCCGGTCGGTAGCCGGTCAATCTGGGTGCTGGCAAGGTCGATGTATTTGAGGTTCGGCAGCAAGCTGATGTCCGGAGGGTGGCGCAATGGATTGTCGTACAGATCCAGCGATTCGAGTTGCGTCAACGAGGACAGTGCAGCCTGGCCTGTCTCATCGAAAACCATGCCGCAGTTGCTCAGTAACAGTGTTTCGACGCTGGGGGCGATATTTTCGGGGAATCGACCCAAGGCGAAGTCGCGCAACTCCAGCACCCTGACTCGGGTGAAGCTGCGCAGAAAAGCGTTAACGTCTTTTAATCCCTTGTTTCCTGTCAGTGCAAACTGAGTAACGTGACTGAAGTCTGCCTCTATCGCCGGCAAATCGCCGTAGAACAACATGGCGGTGATCGGATTGTCGGGGCCATCGAGGTATCGATTGCGCCAGAATTGTTCGATTTGCTGACTGAACGTTCTCCTGTGTCCGAGCTGTATCGTCCGTTCAGCCATGCTCATGACTTGTCCATCAAGGTCGTACAGCGATGCTCGCTGCGACCAGGCGTCCAGGTCTCTGTGCATCCGCGCGAACTCGGTGCGCCAGCGCAGCAGTTGCGCATGGCTGTCCGCCAGTGTGCCCGGCAGGCGATAGATAATGCGGATGGCATCACCGTTGCTCAACCCGGAGAACAGTGAGGTGACCAGGGTGATGTCGCCCAGGTCGGGTAGCACGCCGAAATGCAGGTCGGCTTCGCGGTAATAGGCCTTGATGCGATCACGCGCCGTCGACGACAAGGGGTTGTTGCTCAGGTCCGTGTCATCGGCGAGATCCCTGTTCAGGGCGAAGAAGTCTTCCGGCAGTTCGGTGATCGCATTGCCGTCGAGATTTGCTGTGCGCAGGTTGGGGTGAGTGGCGATGCCGTTGGGCAGCGTGTCGATTGCCGTGTCGGACAGGCGCAGGTCATTGAGCAGCGGCATGTTGGCGATGTCCGGAGCTTGGCCCAGCGCGTTATGGCTCAGGTCCAGGCGCTCCAGTTCAGACAACGACTCCAGTACCGATTGCCCTTGCGCTGTCAGCGTCAGGTTGCAGTTGGCCAGGGTGAGGTCCTTGAGTTCCGGCAGGCTGGAGAGGGTCTGCGGTATTTCGCCGAGGGCGAAGTCGTGCAGTTGCACGATGTCCACATACGGGAATTGCCCGACAAAGGCGCCCACTGCGGTAGCGTCTGGATTGCCGCGCAGGGTGATTCGGGCCACGTGATCGAAATTGGCACGCAGCACAGGCAGATCGCCCTGGAACGTCAGGGTCGCCTCGAAAACATCATCGCGTGCATCGGCGTCGGCCGAGAGGCTGCGCCAGAAACTCACCAGTTGTTGCGCGAAATCCGCTCGCGAGGCGCGGTTGGCCTGCATTTCGGCAGCGCTGAGCGTCGCGCCGATCACCGGGTGGTGAGTGGGTACCTGATCGGCCCATATGTCCAGATCGGCCTGCAAGTCGCGCAGTTCTTCGTGCCAGCCCATCAGTTGAGTACGGCTGTCGGCAAGGCTGCCGGGGAGCGTGTAGATCAGATCGGTGGCGGTGACTTTGTCCAGGCTGGGAAACAACTGCCGGGCCAGGGCGATGTCTGCCGGGTCGGCCAGTACGTCGAAGTCCTGCCCGGTCTGGCTGTGGTAGGTTTTGATCCGGTCGCGCATCGCCGCACTCAGCGGGTTGTCAGCGAAATCCATGCCGTTGGCGCGGGTGGCCGGCAGTTCGAACAAGACGTCGGGCAGTGTGCTGATCAGGTTGCCGCTGAAATTGGCGACTTCCAGCCCGGCATGGTCCGCCAGTCCCGCAGGCACGTTCGACAGGCCCGTGTTGGACAAATCGATATGGCTCAGTTCGGGCAGCAGATTGAAATCGGGAAACGTCCCCAGCGGGTTGTTGCTCAGGTCCAGTATGGTCAGGTTGGTCATCGACAGGAGTCTGGCCTCGTTTTCCGGTGTCATCACCACCCCGCAATCGTTCAGCTTCAGCGTGTGAAGCTCGGGCAGATCGAGAATGGACAGGGTGCCCGGGTCGAGGTCAAGGCGGCGCAGATCCAGCAGCGTCAGGTTCTGAAAACGTTGCAGGAACGCCAGCATGCCCGAAACGTTTTTATTGCCACGTAGTGTCAGATTCAAGACATGACCGAAGTCCGCATCGAGTAGCGGCATGTCCCCCATGAAACCGAGCGTCGCCTCCAGAGCGATGCTTCTGGTGAAAGGGGGGAACGACCATCTTTCGCGCCAGAAGCTTTGCAATTTATCGCTGAACGCCGCCCTGGCAAGCAGCTCACTGGTCTGCTCATTGATGTTCAACGGCTCACCGGTCGCCGGAGCGTGTTGCGGGATGTCCCTCATCCAGTCCGCCAGATCGCTTTGCAACCGGCTGAATTCGGTTTCCCAAGCGGAAAATTGCGCACGCCCTTGCGCCAGTGAACCGGGCAACTGGTAAATCACCTCGACCGCGTCATCAACGCTCAGTGAAGGGAAGAGGGTGATCGCTTGATCGATATCCGTTTGTTCAGGCAATACCCCGAAGTGCTTGTGGGTCCGCCGATAGTAGTTTTTGATCAGGTCGCGGGTGGTCGGGGACAGTGGATTGCCCGCAAGACTGAAACCGTCGGCGAGGGTGCCGTTCAGGTTGGAAAACGCCTCGGGAATCTCCCTGATCTGGTTACCAGCGAAGCGCCCGGTGACTAATCCCGGATGCTCCAGCAAGCGATCCGGAAGGACGCTGATGCCGGTGTTATCGAGGTTGAGGTAACCCAATGCCGGCAGCTTGTGAATATCTAACGGCCCGCCGAGCGGGTTGCGCGCAAGGTCCAGAAAGGACAACTGTGGCAGTGACTCCAGGAGCGAGCGGTTCGCGGGACTCATGGTGATGCGGCTGTTACGAATGACCAGACGCCGCAGTGCCGGCATCGACGCCAGGGCTTGGGGCAAGTCCGGCAGGTGAAGATTGCGCGCTTCGACCGATATCAGCTGTGGAAACCTCTGCAAAAACGGATCGATGGCACGGGTACTGACGCTGCCATCGATCACCAGGGATCTGACATGGCTGAAGTCGGCGCGCAGCGCAGGCAGATCACCGGTAATCGGGTCGCGAATCTGTAGCGCATAACCATAGACGTCGCGGGTTTCCCGGCGCCAGCAGCGTTCCAGTACGTCCCTGAGGGCGGCGCGGCTGCGCTGGGCGGCACGACGTTCCGTGGGCGTCAGCCGCCGCCGGGTGTGTGGGTCGGTGACCGGGATATCGGTTTCCCAGCGCCGCAAAGTTGCGCTCATTTCGCTGAACTCGCTGCGCAGGCGCGCAAGCTCGTTGGTCAGACCTCGCGGGACTTGGGTAAACCGGGTCGCAAAGGCCCGGGCTTCTTCGATACTGAAACCGCGTAAAATCTCCTGGACCCGCGCGGCACGGGTCGGTTCTGGAAGTGAAGGTGCGTCAACGAAGGGCTCCATCTGCCTGTAGCCTTCGCGGCCCAACAGGCGCAGTGTGTCGACCGTCGGCTCCGGCACCGGCTCCAGAGCAATCGCCAAGCGCAATTCACTGCGCTCAAGCGGTTGGGCGCGGATCGCGTTTTTAAGCTTGGCGGCCTCGCCGATTCCGATGTCCAGGGCCTGGCGCTCAGCGTCCGGCAGGGCGTAGAGAATGCTTGAATACAGATCGCTGGCTGAGTGCAGTTGCTGGCCGCGATCATCGAACGGCTGATAGCGGCCATCGCTCTGGCGCACCAGCACTTTTTGTTCTGGTGCGTCTGCACGGCCGGTACTGTCGAGCATCCTGCCCTCATACCTTCCGTCACGGATTTCCAGGCGTACGTCCCCGCTCCAGCCTGGCACGTTCCTCAGGCTGTGCAGTGCCAGAGTGTCGGTGTCGGGATTGTTCACCGAGTCCAGCAGCAGGCCTTCATACGCCCGGGCGACGCGCACCTCCTCACTGGCCATGTCCATCAGCGCTTGCTGGCGCGGGGGCAACTGGCCCTCGCTGATTTGCAGCAGCTCGTCGCTGCTGGTGGTGTCGAGCACTTCTTGGGTGACGCGCGGCGGCAGTGCCGGATCGTACTGGGCCAGCGCGGTGTGCAGGGGATCGTCGACTTGGGTTTCGGCCTGATAGCGCGCTTCGAACAGCGCACCACGTTGTGCCTTGCCCAGTTGCAGCAGCTGTGCGCGCAGCTTGCGGCTGCGCGCTTGCAGCGACAGTTCGGGGTCGCCGAAGTCTTCGCCGAGCAGGGCTTTGGCTTGCGCTTCGTCGAGGCTGCGCAGCAAGGTCTTGAGCAGGTCACCTTCCAACAGGTTGTCCTGGTGCAGGTCGGTGAACGGCAAGGTTTCGTCACTGGACGATTGCCACACCGTTGCGCCCTCGGCATCGAGCAGACGCAGACGTTGGTTGGCGGGCCAGCGGCCATGTTCGGCAAGCAGTTGCAACTGGGTTGCCGGGTCGGCAGCGCAATACTGTTCGGGCTGATCGCTCGCCAGTTGGTCGATGAACACTTGCAGATCCCGATCGATCCGCCAGCGCGTGATGCTGTCGGCCAGCAGCGGCGGCATCGGTTCCCGATCGACATGCATTTTGCGCAGTGCGTTTTCGTTGTAGCCGCTGACGTGCAGGATCTGTTCGCGTTGCGCCGGGGTGAAGGCTTCCATCTCATGGCTGGTGCGGCGCAGCGTGGTTGCCTTGTCCCATTGCAGTGGCGTTTCGAGCTCCGTGTGCCAGGCGCCGTCGCCGTTGTGCCGCACCACCGGTTTGTAGGCGTTTGGGCGGGTCGGGTGTTCGATGCGGTATTGGCCGGGTGTCGTGGATTGGCGCACGGCATAGTGCGCATCCTCCAGCGGCAAGATCTGTTTGCCCTGAACCTCATGCAAACCCAGTTTCGACGGTTTCGAGCCAGCGGGTGGCAGGGACTTTTGCTGATAACGGCTCAGGTCCGCATCCCAATAGCGGGTTTGCCCGTTGTCCAGTCTGACCGGTTTGAAACGGTCGATGAACGCGACCACTTCTTTGGGCAGGACTTTGCGAAATTCACCCACGGCAATCGCACCGCCGACGGCAAACATGCCCAGTTGCAGCAGCGAATCAACGGTGCCGATCAGGTGCTGGATCGCCTCGGCCGTTTGCCCTTGCGCCCACTCGACGATGCCTTCGAACACTTCGTCGAGAAACTGATAGGCCATGTACGCCATCATCATTTCCCCGAGCACCGGCACGAACGGCGCAATGACAAACGCGGCGGCCTGCAGGATGGTTGAGGCGATGCCGACAAGTGAGTCCCAAAGCGCCCAGCGGGTTTTCGTGTCCACACTGGCCGTCGCCACGGCGATGACCCGGGCGTCGTTGAGGATCTTGTCCAGTTTGCTTTCGTACAGGTGTTGCCACAGATCATTGCTGATCGGGGTCGAGTACAGCTGCAGATCGGGCTTGTCGAATGGCTCGTCGCGCCAGACCGGCTCTGAACTGCCACGCACCGGTTCATGCCACTTCACCCGTCCGAGACGAGCGTTGAGGGCGGCAAAGAACGCGCCGCGCTGTTCGTGATTGATGAAGCGGCTGAAAAATTTGCGGTAATCGGCCGAGCGCAACTGGTCGGTGAGCGCCTTTTCAAAGTCGGCCGAGGAGGCGTACTCCTTGACCGGATGCTGCGGATCGTCAGGCACGTAGGCGACGATGCGCGCCAGGCTGCCTGATTCGTCCGCGGTATCCGGTCCGGGGCCGAATATGATGGGGCCGGTGAGCGGTGCGGACATCATCGTCAAAGCGTGACACGACACGGGTTGCCTGGCGATGCGCAGATTCGGCACGCCATCGATCAGCGCATTGATGGTGCGAAAGTAAGTGGCACTGATGTCCCCGTTGATCCTGGCGAAATGCAACGCGGCCTTGAGTGCGGCTTTCTGGCTTTTGTCGACTTGTTTACGCAGGGCAGCGCCTTTCTCGGCGTCGGTAATGCCGAGGTGTTCGTCCAGAAATCTTTTGTACTGCGCACCGATGTCCAGCTCCCGGCACATTGCGGTGAAGGCTTCGATACTTATTTTGGCCTTCACCCAGGGCAGCGTGTCGAACTGTCCGCTGGCCGAGGGTTCGGTGATAAACGTCGACGGGGCTTCAAAGGCGTTTTCGCGAGTCTCCTTTTCCTCGAAGTTGTGCAGCGCCGCGTCGAGCAGCGACAGTGTCCAGGTGCGGGCCCCGGTCTTGACCGGAAATATCGCCGCAGTCTGCGGAACATACAGGCGCAGGAAGGTCGATTTGACGTCCAGATCAAGATCGAAGCGGGCTTTGATCTCGGCCTTGAGCAGCGGCTCGGCAAAGGCGTTGACGTCCCGAAATTGCGCCAGCAGTTGGTCGACCTCGTTCTGCGCATTCAAGTGGCCGGTGTTCAGCGTGGTCAGCTGTGCAAGCCGGCTCGGCGAAACCGATTGCAGCTTGAGCGGGAGCGCAGGCCGGGTTTCTTTCAATGCCTGGCGCCGGGCGTTGGAGGATTTGCCCAGCCATGCCGGAAGGCTGAGCTGCCAGTGCAGATAGTGAATGTCAGGCTGGTGCCCGTTGGCGGAGTCGTTGCTTGATTGAGTTCGGTCAATCGATTGCATGGGCCAGTCCTTGGCGTTGGGAAAGCATCCAGCAAATCAAAATGTTGCCGCGCCCGTGCGGTACATATGTATGCCAGTGCCGCGCCCGCCAATTGATATCCTGCAAAGCCTGCCGCAAACCGGCGACGGCAGTTTAAACTGCGCCTTTGCGACGCTATATGTCGCATTGCCGTAAACCCGGGAAAATCCGGGGTTTGCGCTATAACAAGTTGTCGCTTGGCGACAAGGCCGGGCCGAAAACTGTCCTTACAATCCCCCCATCGCTCGCCAGTTTCAGGCGGGTGGCCCTCATCAGGAGACTCCGATGTCCGTTGAGCACGCTGCGGTACAACGCGCCGATTTCGACCAGGTAATGGTTCCCAACTACGCGCCTGCCGCTTTCATTCCGGTGCGTGGCGCCGGGTCCCGGGTCTGGGATCAGGCCGGCCGCGAGCTGATCGACTTCGCTGGCGGGATTGCCGTCAACGTACTGGGCCATGCGCACCCGGCGCTGGTCGGCGCACTGACCGAACAGGCGAACAAGCTGTGGCACGTGTCCAACGTGTTCACCAACGAACCAGCCCTGCGCCTGGCGCATAAGCTGATCGATGCCACATTCGCCGAGCGCGTGTTCTTCTGCAACTCGGGCGCTGAAGCCAACGAGGCCGCGTTCAAGCTGGCCCGTCGCGTCGCGTTCGACCGTTTCGGCACTGAAAAATACGAGATCATCGCCGCGCTCAACAGCTTCCACGGCCGTACCCTGTTCACCGTCAATGTCGGTGGCCAGTCGAAGTATTCCGACGGTTTCGGCCCGAAAATTACCGGCATTACCCACGTCCCGTACAACGATCTGGCCGCGCTGAAAGCGGCGGTGTCCGGGAAGACCTGCGCGGTCGTGCTCGAGCCGATCCAGGGCGAGGGCGGCGTGCTGCCAGCCGAACTGGCCTACCTGCAAGGTGCTCGTGAGCTGTGCGACGCGAACGACGCGCTGCTGGTGTTCGACGAAGTGCAGACCGGCATGGGCCGCAGCGGCAAGCTGTTCGCCTACCAGCATTACGGCGTGACCCCGGACATCCTGACCAGCGCCAAGAGCCTGGGCGGCGGTTTCCCGATCGCGGCGATGCTGACCACCGAAGCGCTGGCCAAACATCTGGTGGTCGGTACCCACGGCACCACCTACGGCGGCAACCCGCTGGCCTGCGCGGTGGCTGAAGCGGTCATCGACGTGATCAACACCCCTGAAGTGTTGAACGGCGTGAACGCCAAGCACGACAAGTTCAAGACCCGCCTGCAACAGATCGGCGAGAAGTACGGCCTGTTCACTCAGGTCCGTGGCCTCGGCCTGCTGATCGGCTGCGTGCTGAGCGAAGCCTGGAAAGGCAAGGCCAAGGAAATCTTCAACGCCGCCGAACAGGAAGGCCTGATGATTCTGCAAGCCGGTCCGGACGTGATCCGTTTCGCCCCGAGCCTGGTGGTCGAAGACGCCGATATCGATGCCGGTCTCGACCGCTTCGAACGTGCCGCGGCAAAACTGACGCAAGCCTGATAGACCCTTCGGCGCTTCAGGATTTTCAGGTGCCGAACCCAATTTTTGATACCGGTCAGTTTCGACTGTCGAAGTGAGCCCTGTGGCGAGGGGATTTATCCCCGCTGGGGCGCGAAGCACCCCCAAAAAAAGGGGCCGCTACGCAGCCCAGCGGGGATAAATCCCCTCACCACAAAGGCTCACTCCTACAAGGTCCGGTGTTTTTTCTGTGATTTTTTGAAGAGAAAAGGAGTGACACCATGCTGGTGATGCGCCCCGCGCAAATGGCTGATCTGGGCGAGGTACAGCGTCTGGCTGCGGACAGCCCGATTGGTGTCACTTCCTTGCCGGATGACGTGGAACGTCTGAGCGACAAGATCGCCGCGAGCGAAGCGTCGTTCGCCGCCGAAGTGAGCTTCAACGGTGAAGAGAGCTATTTCTTTGTCTTGGAAGACACGGCCACCGGCAAGCTGGTCGGCTGCTCGGCCATTGTCGCTTCGGCCGGTTATTCGGAGCCGTTTTACAGCTTCCGTAACGAGACCTTCGTTCACGCCTCTCGCGAGCTGAAGATTCACAACAAGATCCACGTACTCTCGCAGTGCCACGACTTGACCGGCAACAGCTTGCTGACCAGTTTCTACGTGCAGCGCGAACTGGTCGGATCGCCCTGGGCCGAGCTCAATTCCCGTGGCCGTCTGCTGTTCGTCGCCAGCCATCCGGAGCGCTTCGCCGATTCGGTGGTGACCGAGATCGTCGGTTACAGCGACGAGAATGGCGACTCGCCGTTCTGGGACGCTATCGGGCGCAACTTCTTCGACCTCAACTACGCCGAAGCCGAACGTCTGTGCGGCCTCAAGAGCCGCACGTTCCTCGCCGAGCTGATGCCGCATTACCCGATCTACGTGCCGCTGCTGCCGGACTCCGCGCAAGAAGCGATGGGTCAGGTGCACCCGCGTGCGCAGATCACCTTCGACATCCTGATGCGCGAAGGCTTCGAGACTGATCATTACATCGACATCTTCGACGGTGGCCCGACCCTGCATGCACGCGTTTCCGGGATCCGCTCGATCGCCCAGAGCCGCGTGGTGCCGGTGAAGATCGGCGAGCCGGTCAAAGGTGCCGGGCGCCAGTATCTGGTGGCGAACGCGCAGTTGCAGGATTACCGCGCTGTGTTGCTGGAACTGGATTACGCGCCGGGCAAACCGGTGACTCTGGATCTGGAAGCGGCCGAAGCCCTGGGCGTCGGTGAAGGTGCCAGCGTGCGCCTGGTGGCGGTTTAACGCCTTAGCGAGTTTCACGGGTGGCGCGAGCGGCCCGTTTGAGGAGATAGCATGATTGTTCGTCCCGTACGCAGCAGCGATTTATCCGCGCTGATCGACCTGGCCCGCAGCACCGGCACCGGCCTGACTACCTTGCCGGCCAACGAAGAGCGCCTGACTCACCGGGTCGGCTGGGCCGAGAAGACCTTTCGCGGCGAAGCCGGGCGTGGCGATGCGGACTACCTGTTCGTGCTCGAAGATGACAACGGTCGCGTGGTGGGGATTTCCGCCATTGCCGGCGCGGTCGGTCTGCGTGAGCCGTGGTACAACTTCCGCGTTGGCCTGACCGTCAGTGCTTCGCAGGAGCTGAACATCTACCGCGAGATTCCGACGCTGTTTCTGGCCAACGACCTGACCGGCAATTCCGAGCTGTGCTCGCTGTTCCTGCACGCCGATTACCGCAATGGCCTGAACGGGCGCATGTTGTCCAAGGCGCGCATGCTGTTCATCGCCGAGTTCCCGGAACTGTTCGGCAACAAGATCATCGCCGAGATGCGCGGAGTGTCCGATGACGCCGGGCGTTCACCGTTCTGGGAGAGCCTCGGTCGGCACTTCTTCAAGATGGAATTCAGCCAGGCCGACTACCTGACCGGCGTTGGCAACAAGGCGTTCATCGCCGAACTGATGCCGAAATTCCCGCTGTATACCTGCTTCCTTTCGCCGGATGCGCGCAACGTCATTGGCCAGGTGCACCCGGACACCGAGCCGGCACTGGCGATGCTCAAGAGCGAAGGTTTCAGCTATCAGGGTTACGTCGATATCTTCGACGCAGGTCCGGCCATCGAATGCGAAACCAGCAAGATTCGCGCAGTGCGTGACAGCGAAGCGCTGGTGCTGGCCGTGGGCACACCGGGCGATGACGCCACGCCGTTCATCATCCACAACCGCAAGCGCGAAGATTGCCGCATCACCGCAGCGCCTGCGCGTCTGGCTGCCGGCACGCTGGTGGTCGATCCGCAGACCGCCAAACGCCTTCAACTCAACGCCGGTGATCAAGTGCGCGCCGTGGCGTTGTCGGCAGCACGGGAGTCGAAATAATGAATTCGCTATACATCGCAGGTGAGTGGCTGGCCGGTCAGGGCGAAGCCTTTCAATCGCTGAATCCGGTGACTCAGCAAGTGCTGTGGTCGGGTGAGGGCGCTACGGCCGCGCAGGTCGAGTCGGCGGTGCAGGCTGCCCGTCAGGCGTTTCCGGGCTGGGCCCGTCGTACGCTGGACGAGCGCATCAGCGTGCTTGAGGCCTTCGCCGCGTCGCTGAAACACCACGCTGACGAGCTGGCTCGCACCATCGGTGAAGAAACCGGCAAGCCGTTGTGGGAATCCGCGACTGAAGTGACCAGCATGGTCAACAAGATTGCTATCTCGGTGCAGAGCTACCGCGAGCGTACCGGCGAGAAGAGCGGTCCATTGGGCGATGCCACTGCCGTGTTGCGGCACAAGCCGCACGGCGTGGTCGCGGTGTTTGGCCCTTACAACTTCCCGGGCCACTTGCCCAACGGTCACATCGTGCCGGCGCTGCTGGCCGGTAACAGTGTGCTGTTCAAGCCTAGCGAACTGACACCGAAAGTCGCCGAGCTGACCGTCAAGTGCTGGATCGAAGCCGGTCTGCCGGCAGGCGTGTTGAACCTCCTGCAAGGCGCGCGCGAAACCGGTATCGCTCTGGCGGCGAACCCGGGTATCGACGGTCTGTTCTTCACCGGCTCCAGCCGCACCGGCAATCATCTGCATCAGCAATTCGCCGGGCGTCCGGACAAGATTCTTGCCCTGGAAATGGGCGGTAACAATCCGCTGGTGGTCGATCAGGTCGCCGACCTCGACGCGGCGGTGTACACGATCATTCAGTCGGCATTCATTTCCGCCGGCCAGCGCTGCACCTGTGCGCGCCGTCTGCTGGTGCCGCAGGGCGCGTGGGGCGACAGCCTGCTCAAGCGTCTGGTGGAAGTCAGTGCAACGATTGAGGTCGGTGCATTCGACCAACAACCGGCGCCGTTCATGGGCTCGGTGATCTCCCTCGGCGCGGCGAAAGCGCTGATGGATGCTCAGGAACAACTGCTGGCCAACGGCGCGGTGTCGCTGCTGGCGATGACGCAGCCGCAGGCGCAGTCGGCGTTGCTCACGCCGGGCATTCTCGATGTGAGCGCTGTGGCAGAGCGTCCGGACGAAGAACTGTTCGGGCCGTTGCTGCAAGTGATTCGCTACAGCGATTTCGCTGCGGCGATCACTGAAGCCAACAACACCGCTTATGGGTTGGCCGCAGGTTTGCTCTCGGATTCCGAAGCGCGCTATCAACAGTTCTGGCTGGAAAGCCGCGCCGGCATCGTCAACTGGAACAAACAGCTGACCGGCGCCGCGAGCAGCGCGCCGTTCGGTGGCGTCGGTGCCTCGGGCAACCATCGCGCCAGCGCCTACTACGCGGCGGATTACTGCGCCTACCCGGTGGCGTCGCTGGAAACGCCGAGCCTGGTGTTGCCATCGGCCCTGACGCCAGGCGTAAAAATGGCGTAACGGCCGATCGCGAGCAGGCTCACTCCTACAGTGGAATGCATTTCCATGTAGGAGTGAGCCTGCTCGCGATAGCCGCGACGCGGTCTGACTGAATTGTTACCTGAAGCCTATAACAACAGATTCTCGTGGAGCCTCGCTGATGAAATCCTATGAAGTCAATTTTGACGGTCTAGTGGGGCCGACCCATAACTACGGTGGTCTGTCCTACGGCAACGTCGCCTCGCAGAGCAACAGCCAGCAATCCTCGAACCCGAAGGAAGCGGCGCTGCAAGGCCTGGCGAAAATGAAAGCGCTGATGGACATGGGCTTCCAGCAAGGCGTGCTGGCGCCACAGGAACGTCCCGACGTGGCCGCGCTGCGCCGTCTGGGCTTCAGTGGCACTGATGCGCAAGTGATCGAGCGCGCCGCCAAAGAAGCCATGCCGCTGCTGGTCGCCAGTTGCTCGGCGTCGAGCATGTGGGTGGCCAACGCCGCCACGGTCAGCCCGAGTGCCGACACAGCCGACGGTCGCGTGCACTTCACCGCCGCCAACCTCAACTGCAAATACCACCGCAGCATCGAGCACCCGACCACCAGCCGCGTACTCGGTGCGATGTTCGCCAATCAGCAGCACTTCGCCCATCACGCCGCATTGCCGGCGGTGGCCCAGTTCGGCGACGAGGGCGCGGCCAACCACACGCGTTTCTGCCGCGAGTATGGCGAGGCGGGCGTCGAGTTCTTCGTGTTCGGCCGCAGTGCGTTCGACAACCGTTTCCCGGCACCGCAGAAATACCCGGCGCGCCAGACCCTCGAAGCCTCGCAAGCCGTGGCGCGTTTGCACGGTCTGCGTGACGAAGGCGTGGTCTACGCGCAGCAGAACCCCGATGTGATCGATCAGGGCGTGTTCCACAACGACGTGATCGCCGTGGGCAACGGTGAAGTGCTGTTCTATCACGAGGACGCGTTCCTTGAGACCGACAAGATGCTCGCCGAGCTGCAAGGCAAGCTCGCCAAGGTCGGCGGTAACTTCCAGTCGGTGTGCGTGCCACGTTCGGCGGTCACCGTCGATGACGCGGTGCGTTCCTACCTGTTCAACAGCCAATTGCTGTCGCGTCCTGACGGTTCGATGTTGCTGATCGTGCCGCAAGAGTGCCAGGCCAACGAGCGTGTATGGACTTACCTGCAAAGCCTGACCAGTTCCGGCGGCCTGATCCGCGAAGTAAAAGTCTTCGACCTCAAGCAAAGCATGCAGAACGGCGGTGGCCCGGCGTGTCTGCGTCTGCGCGTGGCGCTGAATGAAACCGAACTGGCGGCGGTCAATCCAGGGGTTATCATGACCGCCCCGTTGTACGGTTCGTTGACCGCATGGGTTGAAAAGCACTACCGCGACCGCCTGAGCGAAACCGATCTGACGGATCCGCAGTTGCTGCTTGAATGCCGGACGGCATTGGATGAACTGACGCAAATCCTTAAACTGGGCGCGGTTTATCCTTTCCAGATCAATTGATGGCCGGCGCGTCGCCTGAACGCGACGCGCGGCGTATCACCCCAAGAGAGTAAAAACATGAGCGATTCCCTGCAGCTGATCCTTGAAGACACCGACGGCACGCAACTGCAAACCTCGTGCACCCGCGTCGCGGTCATGTGGCAAGGCAAAGAGCTGTGGATCCAGCAGGATGGCCGCGGCCAGTTGCTGATCGGCGTGGACGTCGAGGAAGGTGACGACGAGTACGCCAACCTGCTGCTGCGCCCATTGGCGACTAATCTGGTAAGTCTGCAACTGGAAATGGAACCGGCTGACCTCGGCGCTGACGAGGATCATGTACACGGCCCGGATTGCAACCACGACCATTAAGGAAAACGCTCTATGCTCGCCCTCGGCAAACTGCTTGAACTGACCCTCGCCGGCCGCGAACCGGCGGAGAAGACTCAACTGACTGTCGAAGGCGTGCGCATGCGCTGGTTGAGCGAAGGGGCGTTGGAAGTCCGGCCCCCGGAAGCGCGCGACAATGGCCTGGACCTGCTGCTGTCGGCAGGCATCCACGGCAATGAAACCGCACCGATCGAGTTACTCGATCGACTGCTGCACGACATCGCACGCGGTGATCTGAAGCCGCGCGCACGCATTCTGTTTCTATTCGGCAACCCGGAAGCGATTCGCAAGGGCGAGCGTTTCGTCGAGCAGGACGTCAATCGGCTGTTCAACGGCCGTCATGAACAAAGCAGTGGTTCGGAAGCTTTACGCGCCTGTGAACTGGAGCGTCTGGCAGCGAGTTTTTTCAGCAAGCCTGATCGACAGCGCTTGCACTACGACCTGCACACGGCGATTCGCGGCTCGAAGATCGAGCAGTTCGCCTTGTACCCATGGAAGGAAGGGCGTCAGCATTCCCGCCGCGAACTGGCGCGCCTGCGCGCGGCCGGCATGCAGGCGGTGCTGTTGCAGAACAAACCGTCGATCGTGTTCAGTTCCTACACGTATGACAAGCTCGACGCCGAGGCTTTCACTCTGGAACTGGGCAAGGCGCGGCCATTCGGGGAGAACGACGGCGTCAACGTCTCGCTGCTGGAAACCCGTCTCAAGCAGATCATCGAAGGCACCGAGCCGGAGACTGAAGAAGGCTTGGACGGCTTGCAGCTGTTCAGCGTCGCACGGGAAATCATCAAGCACAGCGATGCATTCCGCCTGAATCTACCGGCGGACATCGAGAACTTTTCCGAGCTGGATGTCGGTTACGTGCTGGCCGAAGACATCGCCAACACCCGCTGGGTCATTGAAGAGCAGGGCGCGCGGATTATCTTCCCCAACCCCAAGGTCAAGAACGGCTTGCGCGCTGGCATCCTGATTGTCCCGACCACCGACGAAAACCTCGCCTGAGCCAATCTTTTGGCCTGGCCAATACCCAATGTGGGAGCGGGCTTGCTCGCGAAGGCGGTCTATCAGCACCTTATGTGCTGACTGACACACCGCCTTCGCGAGCAAGCCCGCTCCCACATTTTCGTTCGATGTCGGTCGTTATACCGCTACAGCACGCGGCTCCGTACGACGCAATGCACGAATCTTCTGCAGCGTATCCGCGCAAGTCCGCGCCGCTTCCTGACCCTTGTGCACAAAGTGCTCGAAGAAGAACTTCTGATGCTCTTCACCCGCATGGAAGTGATGCGGGGTCAGCGATACCGAGAACACCGGCACTTCGGTTTCAAGCTGCACCTGCATCAGGCCGCTGACCACCGATTGGGCGACGAACTCGTGGCGGTAGATGCCGCCGTCGACGACCAGGGCTGCCGCGACGATGCCGGCGTAGCGGCCGGTCTTGGCCAGCAGTTTGGCGTGCAAGGGCATTTCAAAGGCGCCGCCGACTTCGAAGAAGTCGATGTCTGATTCCTGATAACCCTGGGCGATCATTTCGGCGACGAAGCCTTTGCGGCTCTGGTCGACGATTTCCTTGTGCCAGCAGGCCTGGATGAACGCGACGCGCTCGCCCTGCGGGTGTTTGCTTTTGCTGTCGATAGCGGTGGGTTGCATGTTCTGACTCCTGTTTGTGTGAAAAACAGGGCGTTATGAATCGAAAGGGATTCAAGGGTACGAACGCACGCACGAATGCCCGCGGACGGCCCTTTGGCGTCAATCCCGTTCTCTCTTCATCCGGACTATGACCGTCGGCCCCGGAATCACACCGGGTCTGCTGACCTTGCCGCCGCTCACCGACCAATGCCGGGTGCGTCGCCAAGCGCTCGCGGGCTATGCACATTGCGCGCAATTACCGCCGGTGGGGAATTGCACCCCGCCCTGAGAACGTTTTTGCCGCCCATAAGCCGGGCGGCGGCAAGTTTGTAACACATATTTTCCAGCCGTGCACACAACCTGTGGGAGCGAGCCTGCTCGCGAAAGCGGCTTCACATCCAACGAATATGCTGACTGTTACTCCGCTTTCGCGAGCAGGCTCGCTCCCACATGGATTGTGCTTTTTCTGAGGACGGTGATTTTTCCTCGTTGAAGGCTTGATTAATCCGCCCGATGACCGCAGTAATCCCACTTCACAAAGGGATTCCCCCTGCTGACCAGAGGCCAGGTTCATGAGCGTTATCGATCTTCGCAGCGACACCGTTACCCAACCGACTCCCGCCATGCTCGATGCCATGACCGCAGCGGACACCGGTGACGACGTTTACGGCGAAGATCCGACGGTCAATCGTCTGGAGGCCGAATTGGCCAAGCGTCTGGGTTTCGCTGCCGCACTGTTCGTGCCGACCGGAACCATGAGCAACCTGTTGGGCTTGATGGCGCATTGCGAGCGCGGCGACGAATACATCGTCGGTCAGCAGGCCCACACCTATAAGTACGAGGGTGGCGGTGCGGCGGTGCTCGGTTCGATTCAGCCGCAGCCGCTGGAGGTACAAGCTGACGGCTCGCTGGATCTGGATCAGGTGGCGGCAGCGATCAAACCCAATGATTTCCACTTCGCCCGCAGCCGCCTGCTGGCGCTGGAAAACACCATGCAAGGCAAGGTGCTGCCGCTGGACTATCTGGCGCGTGCCCGACGGTTCACCCAGGATCATGGCCTGCAATTGCACCTGGACGGCGCGCGGTTGTACAACGCGGCGGTCAAGCTCGGTGTCGATGCGCGGGAGATCACCCAGTATTTCGACTCGGTGTCGGTGTGCCTGTCCAAAGGCCTTGGTGCCCCGGTCGGTTCGGTGTTGTGTGGCTCAGTCGAACTGATCGGCAAGGCGCGCCGGTTGCGCAAAATGGTCGGCGGCGGCATGCGTCAGGCCGGGTTGCTCGCGGCGGCGGGCTTGTACGCGCTGGATCACCATGTCGAGCGTCTGGCCGACGACCACGCTAATGCCCAGCGCTTGGCCGATGGTCTGCGTGAGGCCGGTTTCGTCGTCGAACCCGTGCAAACCAACATGGTTTATGTGCAAATGGGCGACAAGGCCGAAGCGCTCAAGGCCTTTGCCGGCGAACGCGCAATCAAGCTCAGCGCCGCTGCGCGTTTGCGCATGGTCACGCACATGGACGTTAATCGCGCGCAAATCGAGCAAGTGATCGCGACATTTATCGAGTTTTCGCGCCAGTGACAGCGTCAGCCGTCCAATTGAGCGTTTCTATCGTATAAACACGCTGTACCCCGCGCGCAGGGCCGATATAATGCGGCCCTTTGCCGTCGCTTCGTCTGTAGACGTTTCGAACAGGCCTTTGGCCGCAGCCTCCGTGGAAGAACCTAATGAAAAGCGCAGAAATCCGTGAAGCCTTCCTTCGCTTCTTCGAAGAGCAAGGCCACACCCGTGTAGCCTCCAGCTCTTTGATTCCGGGCAACGACCCCACCCTGCTGTTCACCAACGCTGGGATGAACCAGTTCAAGGACTGCTTCCTGGGCCAGGAAAAACGTGCATACACCCGTGCCACCAGCAGCCAGAAATGCGTGCGTGCCGGCGGCAAGAACAGTGACCTGGAAAACGTCGGTTATACCGCGCGTCACCACACGTTCTTCGAAATGCTCGGTAACTTCAGCTTCGGCGACTATTTCAAGCACGACGCGATCACCTTCGCCTGGACCTTCCTCACTGGCGTGCTGAAGCTGCCGAAGGAAAAACTCTGGGTCACTGTCTACGCCACCGACGACGAAGCGTATGACATCTGGACGCAAAAGATTGGCGTCCCGGCCGAGCGCATGATTCGCATCGGCGACAACAAGGGTGCGCCTTACGCTTCCGACAACTTCTGGACCATGGGCGATACCGGCCCGTGCGGCCCGTGCACCGAGATTTTCTACGATCACGGCGAACACATCTGGGGCGGCCCGCCGGGCTCGCCGGAAGAAGACGGCGACCGTTACATCGAAATCTGGAACAATGTGTTCATGCAGTTCAACCGCACCGCCGATGGCGTGTTGCATCCGTTGCCAGCGCCGTCGGTGGACACCGGCATGGGCCTGGAGCGGATCAGTGCGGTGATGCAGCACGTCAACTCCAACTACGACATCGACCTGTTCAAGAATCTGCTGAAGGCTTCGGCTGAAGCGATCGGCTGCGAAAACGGCGATCAGTCTTCCTTGAAAGTGGTGTCCGATCACATCCGTTCCTGCGGTTTCCTCATCGCCGACGGCGTGCTGCCGTCCAACGAAGGTCGCGGTTACGTGCTGCGCCGGATCATTCGTCGCGCCTGCCGTCATGGCAACAAACTGGGCGCCACCGGCAGCTTCTTCTACAAGATCGTCGCGGCGCTGGTCGCCGAGATGGGCGAAGCTTTCCCGGAGCTGAAAAAGCAGCAGAGCAACATCGAGCGCGTGCTCAAGGCCGAAGAAGAGCAGTTCTCCAAGACACTGGAACACGGCCTGAAAATCCTCGAACAGGATCTGGCCGAGCTCAAAGGCACCGTGGTGCCGGGCGATGTGGTGTTCAAACTCTACGACACCTACGGTTTCCCGATGGACCTGACCGCCGACATCGCCCGCGAGCGCGGCCTGACCGTCGACGAAGCCGGTTTCGAGCGCGAAATGGAAGCCCAGCGTGTTCGCGCGCGTTCGGCCAGCTCGTTCGGTCTGGACTACAACACCCTGGTCAAGGTTGATGTCGCCACCGAATTCACCGGTTACGCGGCCACCAGCGGTTCGGCAAAAATCGTCGCCATTTATAAGGATGGCCAGTCGGTAGACGTTCTGAGCGAAGGCCAGGAGGGCGTGATCGTCCTCAATCAGACTCCGTTCTACGCCGAGTCTGGCGGTCAGATCGGCGACTGCGGTTTCATTCAGGCCGGCAACAGCCGTTTCGACGTGCGCGACACCACCAAGACCGGCGGCGCGTTCCTGCACCACGGCGTGCTGGCTTCGGGCAGCCTGATCATTGGCGCGCCGGTAGAAACCCATGTCGACGCTGAAGTGCGTCACGCCACCGCGCTGAACCATTCGGCCACCCACTTGCTGCATGCAGCCTTGCGCCAGGTGCTGGGCGAACACGTGCAGCAGAAAGGCTCGCTGGTCGACAGTCAGCGCCTGCGTTTCGACTTCAGTCACTTCGAAGCGATCAAGCCGGAACAGATCAAGCAACTGGAAGACATCGTCAACGCGGAGATCCGCAAGAACTCCGCGGTTGAAACCGAAGAAACCGACATCGAGACCGCGAAGAACAAAGGCGCGATGGCGCTGTTCGGCGAGAAGTACGGCGACAGCGTGCGCGTGCTGAGCATGGGCGGCGATTTCTCCGTCGAGCTGTGCGGCGGTATCCACGCCAACCGTACCGGCGACATCGGCCTGCTGAAGATCATCAGCGAAGGCGGTGTGGCCTCAGGCGTGCGTCGTATCGAGGCAGTCACCGGGGCGCAAGCACTGGCCTACTTGAACGCTGCCGAAGAACAACTCAAGGAAGCGGCCAGCCTGGTCAAGGGTAGCCGCGACAACCTGATCGACAAGCTCTCGGCCGTGCTGGAGCGCAACCGTCTGCTGGAGAAGCAACTCGAGCAGTTGCAAGCCAAGGCAGCCAGCGCTGCGGGCGACGATCTGTCGGCCTCGGCGGTGGACGTCAAGGATGTGAAGGTGCTGGCCGCCCGTCTGGATGGTCAGGATGGCAAGGCGCTGCTGGCGCTGGTCGATCAACTGAAAAACAAACTCGGCCGCGCAGTGATCCTGCTCGGCAGTGTCCATGAGGAAAAGGTCGTACTGGTTGCAGGCGTAACCAAGGACCTGACTGGCCAACTCAAAGCCGGTGATTTGATGAAACAGGCTGCTGCGGCAGTGGGCGGGAAGGGCGGTGGTCGTCCGGACATGGCGCAAGGTGGCGGGGTTGATGCCGCCGCGCTGGATAGCGCGCTGGCGCTGACCGTTCCATTCGTCGAGCAGGGTTTATAAGACGGCACGCCGGGACCGCAGTCTAGTGGCGGATCCGGCGGCTGTTCGAAGATTATTGGGCGCCCTTCATGGGCAGAGGCGGCTTTGAAATGGCTTTGATCGTACAGAAATTTGGAGGCACCTCGGTCGGCACTGTCGAGAGAATCGAGCAGGTCGCCGACAAGGTTAAGAAATTCCGCGATGCCGGCGATGACCTGGTGGTTGTGCTGTCTGCAATGAGCGGCGAAACCAACCGTCTGATCGATCTGGCCAAGCAAATCAGTGGCGAGGCGCAACCGGTTCCACGTGAACTGGACGTGATCGTTTCCACCGGTGAGCAGGTGACGATTGCCCTGTTGGCGATGGCGCTGATCAAGCGCGGTGTGCCAGCGGTGTCGTACACCGGTAATCAGGTGCGGATCCTGACGGACAGTGCCCACAATAAAGCGCGTATCCTGCAGATTGATGACCAGAAAATCCGGGGTGATCTGAAAGCCGGACGCGTGGTGGTTGTCGCCGGTTTCCAGGGCGTCGACGAGCACGGCAATATCACCACCCTCGGGCGCGGCGGTTCCGATACGACAGGTGTGGCCCTGGCCGCAGCACTGAAGGCGGATGAATGCCAGATCTACACCGACGTCGATGGTGTCTACACCACCGACCCGCGTGTCGTGCCGGTCGCTCAGCGTCTGGACAAGATCACCTTCGAAGAGATGCTGGAAATGGCCAGCCTCGGTTCCAAGGTCTTGCAAATTCGCGCGGTGGAATTCGCCGGCAAGTACAACGTTCCGCTGCGCGTACTGCACAGCTTCAAGGAGGGTCCGGGCACCCTCATTACTATTGATGAAGAGGAAACCATGGAACAGCCGATCATTTCCGGCATCGCTTTCAATCGCGATGAAGCCAAGCTGACCATCCGTGGCGTGCCAGACACCCCGGGCGTGGCGTTCAAGATTCTCGGCCCGATCAGTGCCGCGAACATCGAAGTCGATATGATCGTGCAGAACGTCGCGCACGATAACACCACCGACTTCACCTTCACCGTGCACCGCAACGACTACCAGGCCGCACAGACCGTGCTGGAAAACACCGCTCGCGAGATCGGTGCCAGGGAAGTGGTAGGCGATACCAAGATTGCCAAGGTCTCGATCGTCGGTGTCGGCATGCGTTCCCACGCAGGCGTGGCCAGCCGTATGTTCGAATCCCTGGCCAAGGAAAGCATCAACATCCAGATGATCTCGACCTCGGAAATCAAGGTGTCCGTGGTGATTGAAGAGAAATACCTGGAACTGGCCGTGCGCGCCCTGCACACGGCTTTCGAACTGGATGCTCCGGCCCGCCAGGGCGAGTAATTCCAATTCTGTGAAGGGCGCGGTCTGACCGCGCCCTTTATTTTTTGAATGGCGCGAGCCCCTGAACTGTTCTTTTGCTCGCGCTGGTCAATACTCAGGCATGTAGGGCTACGATCGCTCCGGTTGTAGGTCGGGTGCCTTTTTTTTGCAGACTGTTGTCCCTGAACTGAAATGCATGAGGAGAAAGGTATGCTGATTCTGACTCGTCGGTGCGCAGAAAGCCTGATTATCGGTGATGGCGAAATCACCGTGACCGTGCTCGGCGTTAAAGGAAACCAAGTGCGTATCGGCGTCAACGCCCCGAAAGAGGTTGCCGTGCACCGTGAGGAAATTTACCTGCGTATAAAGAAAGAGAAGGACGAAGAACCAAGCCATTAATTTTTATCGATTTTTATGTTTGCAAACGGGGAAGAAGCTGGTTAATATACGCCCCGTGTTGCGGAGAGCTGGCCGAGTGGCCGAAGGCGCTCCCCTGCTAAGGGAGTACACCTCAAAAGGGTGTCGGGGGTTCGAATCCCCCGTTCTCCGCCATTATTTGCTTAGTACGTCGTAATCTGGCTTTTTCTGTAAGTTGTTGAAATTATTAGAAAAAGTGGTTGGCATAGAGATTAGACGGCCTATAATGCGCGGCAACAAATGCACTCGTAGCTCAGCTGGATAGAGTACTCGGCTACGAACCGAGCGGTCACAGGTTCGAATCCTGTCGAGTGCACCATTTTAGAGTTGGTTGCAGCAATGCAGGTAACTCGGCTTCATCCAGTTGTGGTCTGGGCTAAAAACACAAATGCACTCGTAGCTCAGCTGGATAGAGTACTCGGCTACGAACCGAGCGGTCACAGGTTCGAATCCTGTCGAGT